>CAZZJJ010000197.1:0-3220 GCA_964654405.1 uncultured Treponemataceae bacterium | reverse complement strand
ACGGATTTTGGCAACGGACCGCTGCCAGTTGCGGGATTCGGTTTCAATATTGCAATAAAAAACCCAAGGATCATCATTACACCATTTCTGCAGATGAACCAGTCCTATTACCTGAGTGATTCGATTCGCCCCATTTACAGCGACCTTCCTTTCCCTATCGCGATGACGCTGGGCTGTGCTCTGAATTTCCGTTTGGGTAAAGATTAAATTTGCCTCAGCCAATATGAAAGCCGCAAGATCGATTGCTTCAAAAATCAAGAATAAAAATCAATTTTACCGCATTTTGCCACTATCTATTTTTCAAGAATCATATAATAATATATAGATAAAAGAGAGTGTATATTCTCTTAATTCTATGTTTTCTTTAGGGGGTAACCTAATGAAAAAACTCGCACTCGTGCTTGCCGCGTTTGTGCTTGTCGGAGCTGCCTGGGCACAGACCGCAGGCGGACTGGAAGCCGCAAAATCCACCAGAATGGAAGCAGATTTCACAAAAATCGTTGTCGACATGGGCTGGGGAACAGTCGATACAACAAGGCCGGTTCTTGCGGAAAGAATGTGGGACTATTACTTCTTCTATCCTGTCCTGAACAAAGACAAAGTCATTACCGGATATGTCTGGTGGGCCAAGGATATTCGCATTGCTTCCCATTATGAGGACATTCTCGTCATCATCAACCCGGACGGCACCCTCCAGAACTGGTGGGTCGGTGCTAATACCCGCCATGCTGATTTCTACACTGATTTTGCGAAAAAGACCCAGGGCGCAGCCATCCAGAAATTCATCGGCATGGACTCCAAACGCGACTGGAATCAGGCGACCGATGCTGTTTCCGGATCAACCTTCTCCGCCTATAAGTTTTTCGGCGAACTCAAAACCGTCCTGCACGCGTTCAAGCAGTATGTTATCGATGCGAACAAGCTGATCAAATAAAAACTTCATGCAAGAAAAAGGCTGCTCTTCAAAGGGCAGCCTTTTTTTGTCCATACAGCTGAAGTAATTCAAACCTTTTCCAACTTTCCTGCAAGTTCCATCATCAGAAATGCAACAGGAATGCTATATCCCAGAAGAATTTTTCACCGCCCGGAAAGTAGACCGCGTCCAGCGGGTCATCGATCGGGAATTTGCAGCCGGCCCGAACTCCAAGAAAGGCAAAATCGAATAGATCCAGCGCGGCGCCGACACCAGCGGAAGCGAGCATGCCATGGTCTTGTGCCAGCGTTGTTCTAGATAATCCGGCATAATGCCCGGCGTCTCCAAAAAGATAGGCCATGGGCCGAATCGCTTCGCTTTTAAAGAGCCCGGGACCTACCGCGCGAATTTCCAGGCTGGCTTCTGCCTTGGTGGCCGCTTCATAACCCCAGGGTTGATATCCGCGTATCGAATCGCCGATGCCCCTCCTCAGCTCCCTGCCGCCAAAGCTAGTCAGCACATAGAGGGGGATGTTCGTCCCTCCCGCATAGTCAGCAGTCAGGTATCCTGCGGCGTACACTGAAAAAGCGCTGAGGTTGTCCCCGCCTGTGCTGAAAAGCGGCAGATAGGCTTCCAGTTTGGCATTGGCGCGATAGAAATCGGTTCCAGCGGCAAAATCCAGGAAAGCGGGCGCATATTCTACGGAAAGTTCGCCGGCAGCTCCAGTTTTTACCCGCCTGGAAGAAAGAAATACGGTATCAAAGCCAATGCCCGCAATGCCTGACACTGCCATCAAACTCTGCGCGTCAGGGAAAAGGACTGCAGCCAGAAGCTTGGAATTCTGCTCATACCGGCTGCGGACAAGTGCGAATACATCGACCTTGGATTTTTCCTGTTTTTTTGTCGCAAAGCCTATTCGATACACAAGACCTGTGTCCACTTCCGCATTCGGCCAGAAAAACCAGTGATCCTGCACAGCTTTGTTCCATGCGGGTTCTTGGATGGAAGCGCCGCTTGTGTCATTTCTGAGGATAATCCGATCCTCGTAGCCGCCAGCCAGGCGCAGTGACCAGAAAAAACCTGATTGAGAAACTGGGATATCAAACTGTACATCCAGCCCGACAGGGAGCGGAACTCCGGGCACCAATCTGCTTGTGAACCTCACGCCATTCAAACTGAATCCCAAACCCTGCGCACCGGCTACAAAAGGTAGAATTGCCAGCAACGCCAGCAGGACAGCGTAAAAAACCAGTCTTCTATTATTCCGCACAGCCAAGGGCCTCCTCTGCTCCCTATTGCCAAGGCTACCATGAATCATTGTATATTTCAAACATGAAAAACAATTCCTCGCCTGAAAGCGCGGAACTGTCCGGCAGCCCCAACGATTCTCCCAACAAACAGGGAAATTCCTTGAATGCCTGCATTGACAGTGAAAAGGGATCAAGAGAAAAAAAGGACTCCAATCGAAATCTTGTAAAAAGCATTTTCATCGCCCTGCTCGCGGGCATTTTGATCAACGTTTTTATCGGTTTGCTCGTCGATTTCAAAGAATTTTTTATCGCTTTCAAGCAGGCTTCATTGCTTTCCATCGTACTACCCTTCTGCATCGTCATTGTTGTCTATTCGATCGATACGCTAAGATACCGCATGGTTTTCCGGAAATTCAAAATCCGAATTTCACTTCGCGACGCTTTCTACAATAATGTTATTGGCTATTTCTTTTCAAACATCACGCCAGGCTCAGTTGGCGGCCAGCCGTTCCAGGTAGTGCATTTTTCGCGGCTTGGAATAGATTCGACGACATCATCCAATGTTGTTTTTTCACGGCTGATAGAAGGCAATCTTGTCCAGCTCGCTATCGTTATTTTGTTCTTTCATAAGGGAATCGGAATGATGGCGGTGGTCGGGAAAGGCGCTTTCCTGCTTATCGCGGGCATGGTTGCTACGATTATCCTCACAATCGTGCTGGTGCTCAGCTTTCTGAATCCTCATCTTCTTGGTGTTCTTGCGCTGAAAATCGAAAAATCTCGAATCGGCAAGCTTATTGCTAAATTGACAAAAGATCCTTGCTGGGCTGAAAAAACTTCAGCGTGGAGCCTTGGACTGGGAGAAGGTTTCAAGGTTCTTTGGCATCACAACACCTGGACCATGGTCGCGGATATTTTCCTGTTTCTGGTGGATCAGCTGCTCTGGGCGCTGGCTTTGTATATTCCCTTGCGGGTTTTCACCGGCGGACTAATACCGATTCCCGAATTTCTTCTTTCCTTTATCCTCTGCGGGCTCATTTCGCTTTTCATTCCGACACCG
>CAZZJJ010000196.1:0-3236 GCA_964654405.1 uncultured Treponemataceae bacterium | reverse complement strand
ACGCAGGCCTTGAAGGCTGGGCTGTCGAAGAGCGCCGCGGCGAGGATGGTCAGGGTATAGAACCAGCCGCGCGTCTGGTCCAGGCCTTCGCAGATGAAGTCGGCGGGGAAATCCTGCTCGAATCGTTCCTTGTTTTCATAGGGATAGTGACTTTGCGCGTAGGGCATCGAGCCTGATTCGAACCAGCAGTCGAGAACTTCAGGGATTCGCTTCATTGTTCCGCCGCAGGAGCAGGGGAAGGTGATGCCGTCGATAAAATGCTTATGCAAATCCTGCGGGTAAACGCCTGATTTTTCCTCGAGCTCTTTTCTGGAACCTATGCAGACAGTTTCGCCGCAGGTGTCGCATTTCCAGATTGGAAGCGGGTTGCCCCAGTAGCGGTTTCTGCTGATTGCCCAGTCCCTTGCGTTTTCGAGCCATTTGCCGAACCTTCCGTCCCTGATGTGGGCCGGCACCCAGTATACTTTCTTGTTGGCTTGCAGCATTTTCTGCTTGATTGGGTCGATTTTGACAAACCAGCTTGAAATGGCACGGTAGATGAGCGGGCTGTCGCAGCGCCAGCAGTGCGGATATGCGTGCAGAATCTGCTCGCGTTTGACAAGTCTGCCTTCTTTTTTCAGGCGGTCAATGATGGCCTTGTCGGAATCCTTGACGAAGATGCCTTTGTAGTCAGGAACCTCATCAGTGAATTTGCATTCAGCGTCGATGGGGCAGACAGTAGGGATGCCGGTTCCTTTCAGAACCTGATAGTCATCTTCACCAAAGCCTGGCGCGGTATGGACAATGCCGGTGCCGTCTTCGGTTGTTACGTGGGCGCCGGTGACGGTCACAAAGGCGCCTTCTTTTTCAAGATCCGCAAAGTAGGGGAAAAGCGGCTCATAGGTCAGCCCGGCAAGCTCGCTGCCCTTTTTCTGCCATGCAAGCGTCAGAGATGCGGTGTCCTTATAATACGCGCCAAGCCGCGATTCGGCGAGAATGTAGCGTTCATTGCCGTCAACAACGCAGACATAGTCGATGTCCGGCCCCAAAGCCAGCGCCAGATTGGAGGGCAGTGTCCATGGCGTGGTGGTCCAGGCGACCAGATAGGTTGAACCATCAGCAAGGTCTTCGAGTCCCGCCGGTGCTTTCTTGATTTTAAAGCGGATGGTGATAGCCGGATCGTGATCATCCTTGTAGCCGCCGAGCGACAGCTCATGATTGGAGAGCACCGTTGAACAGCGGGGGCAGTAGGGCAGAATATAGTGGCCTTCGTAGATCAGCTTTTTATCCCAAAGTGCTTTGACAACCCACCAGATGGATTCCATGTAGTCGGGATCCATGGTTTTATAATCGTTATCGAAATCGACCCATCGTCCTAGTCTGGTAACGATTGCACGCCATTCGTTGACGTAGCGCAGAACCGATGAGCGGCACGCTTCGTTGAAATTCGCGACACCAAAGGTTTCTATATCGGTTTTGGAATTGAGTCCCAGTTCTTTTTCGATGAGATTCTCAACCGGAAGCCCATGGCAGTCCCAGCCAAATCGCCGTTCGACATGAAAGCCTTTCATGGTTTTGTAGCGAGGAATAATGTCTTTGATGGTGCCCGGCACGAAATGCCCGAAATGGGGAAGTCCGGTCGCAAACGGAGGACCGTCATAGAATACGAAGTCCGGCTGTCCTTCTCGCTCGCTGACTGACTTCTGGAATGTTTTGTTTTCTTCCCAGAACCTGACGATATCTTCTTCCAGTTTTGGGAAACTCACTTTCGGGTCGACATTCTTATACACAATACCCTCCTGGCTATCATGAAACCTCGGATGGAAACCCGGGTTTGAAAGATTGATGCTCTTAAAAAGCAGCCAATTTTGGCAATTGGCTCGATTGCTTCATTATCAGGAAAAGAGTTCTGGCAAGTATGCCATAAAAGAAGGGTAGATATCCAGAGTATCGCTCAGAATTTTTTCGTTAAATATGCTGAAAATTGAATATTGAAAGCCCCAGGAGCAAAATGGCTGATGAGGGCGGAGCAGGTCATTTGAGCGCCCAGTAATTGAACCCCTGCGGTAGAAACCCCTCCCTGAAAAAATCCGTTTTCCGGATAGAGAAGAATCGGCAGGGACAGGGTAATCCATTCATCGGCTTTCAGTGACAGAGAAGCGTAGACGCTGTGATGAAAGACTCCTGCAGCGTCATAGAGGTACTCGGCGAATGCCGAAACCGACCCGAAGGGTATGGTCAATCCAGCCATCATCTGCCAAACAGGATGCTGTGCAGCATCAAAAGGGATGGAAAGTTTTGCTTCAAGGCTGGGAGTGAAAAACCAAAGGTCAGTCTGCGCTTCCATTGCCATGACGGCTGCTGCTGGTTCCAGGCCATGGGCAGAAAACCATGCAGCTTGCAGGCCTGCCCCGATTGTGTCGAAAAGTGCCGTGTAAAATCGAGCACCGAATGCCAAGCCAGATTTTTCATGCAGATATGGAAGGTAAGGGACGAAAACAGCCTCAGCGATGCTGGTTGGACCGGAATACCAGAAAGCTCGAAGGAGAATATCGGCTTCACGCTCAGTAGAAAGCCCGACCCTGCGGTAGCGCGCAAAAATGTCGGCAGGAGAAAAGACTTTGCCGGTGCCCCAGTTGATCTGTGACAAACCAGCTTCGAGTTTCAGATTTCCTGAAGCGAAAGAAGCAAAAAACGTAGAGAGGCGCAAATCCAGCGTGATGACCGACAGATCCGGAATTATAATTTCAAGGAACTGATTTTTGCCAAGAGCTTTTGCCGCCAGCAGGTTTTCCGCGTTGGTGCCATAGAGCAAAGTTCCAGATCCTGAGCCTTCCATTGAGAACGCGCCTTGTGTCATTTTCAGCGCCAGGCTTGCCGAGCTGCTTCCACCAAAGTCGATTGAAGTGAAGTATGACATTGAAAAGTCAGCACTGGCCGCCTGTTCGAGTTTTAGACGGAATGAAATTTCCTGAGAAAAGGAATTGGCAATGGCGGCTAACGCGATAGCAGCCGTCAGAAAAGCTTTTTTCATTTTGAAAGAGCCTTCAGCGAGAATATTGATTCGTCGATTTTTGTATCAATTGAAACAGACCGCATTGAAAAAACGGTTTTAGAATTTTTCTTCAATCCGTCGATTACTTCGATTTTTATCGGAAAATAGCGCTGGCCGATTTTTTCTGTGCTCAGTGTTGAAATGGTTTTCAAGAGCTGGCCGCCGCGAGAGTAGAGTTCGGTCTTCATTGCAAAGAAATGTT
>CAZZJJ010000195.1:0-3261 GCA_964654405.1 uncultured Treponemataceae bacterium | reverse complement strand
AAAAAGGCTATTTCCACATTATCCGGGAGAAGTACTGCAAGGGCTGCGGAATCTGTATCGCATTCTGCCCGAAGCAGCTCCTTGTTCTGAAGAATGGCAAGGTTTTTCCCGAGCGACCTGAAATCTGTATCGGCTGTCATATGTGCGAATATCGCTGTCCAGATTTTGCCATCGAGGTAAAACCGATTGTTGAAGAAACCAACCATTCAGCCGATGTCGAAGGGCTGGATTACAGCTTGCCACCGGAGGCGCACCATGCCTGAAATCGTCAAATTGATGCAGGGAAATGAAGCCTGCACGATGGGAGCCCTTGCTGCGGGTCTTGATTTTTATGCCGGCTATCCCATTACTCCATCAACCGAAATCGCCGAAATGTGTTCAGAAGAGCTGCCGAAGGTTGGCGGGCGCTTTATTCAAATGGAAGATGAAATCGGCTCGATCGCAGCCTGCATCGGCGCTTCCCTGACGGGAAAAAAGTCCATGACCGCGACATCAGGGCCTGGTTTCTCTCTCATGCAGGAATCAATCGGCTATGCCAGCCTTTGTGAAATCCCCGTTGTCATAATTGATGTTCAGCGCATGGGGCCTTCAACCGGCATGCCAACCAGCCCCGCTCAGCAGGACCTGATGCAGGCACGCTGGGGAACCCATGGAGACCATGCGGTTATCGCCCTGGCTCCTGGAAACGTCAAGGAATGCTTCGATCTCACGTTTAAAGCCTTCGTCTTGTCTGAAAAATACCGAGTTCCTGTCATTGTGCTGACTGACGAAGTCATCGGGCACATGCGGGAGAAGGTGATTATGCCCGATCCCAGAACATACAAGATTCCTGTTCGCGCCATGCCGGCGACGCCTGCGGGCTACAAACCCTATGAAGCTGACCCGGATGGTGGAGTTCCGCTGATGGCTCCGTTTGGCAAAGGCTACCGCTGGCACTGCACAGGCCTCTTCCATGATGAAAAAGGCGCACCTTCAGGGAAAGCCTCAGTTGCCGAAACATTGCTTTACCGGCTTAAAAGAAAGATCGAAAAGAATGAAGCCGAACTGGTGGACTACTTTGCCGAGTCTATGGAAGACTGCGATGTCGCGGTCGTATCCTTCGGTTCTTCAGCCATGGCGGCTCTTTCAGCGGTGCGGAAAGCCCGCGCCCAGGGGCTCAAAGCGGGAATGCTCAGAATTAAAACTGTTTGGCCCTTCCCTGATGCGGCAGTCAGAGAACTGACAAAGACAGCTCACACGATTATCGTACCGGAGATGAACCAGGGTCAGATGGCGCTTGAAGTTGAGCGCGTTACCCGCTGCAACGCGAAAGTTGTCAAGCTGGGCAAGGTGAACGGCGATCTTTTCCGCCCGGAAGAAGTATTTGAAGTTTTGAAGGAGGCATTCTGATGGCTGAAATCCTTGATTATTTCAGGAAGGAGCGACTTCCTTCAATCTGGTGCCCGGGCTGCGGTCATGGTACGGTGACCGGCGCACTCATTCGCGCCATAGACAAGCTGGGTTTGGATAAGAACAATATTGTCATGGTGTCCGGCATCGGCTGTTCGAGCCGAGCTGTCGGATATCTCGATTTCGATACCCTCCACACAGCGCATGGGCGGGCGATTGCTTTCGCAACCGGCGTCAAGCTCGCCAAACCCAATCTCAAGGTTATTGTCATGACTGGCGACGGAGACTGCGCAGCCATCGGCGGCAATCACTTTATCCACGCTGCCCGCCGTAACATTGACATCACCACGATTGTCATGAACAACAATATCTATGGCATGACATCAGGTCAGTATTCACCGACGACGCCGCATGGGATGCTTGGAACCACTGCACCATACGGTAATGTTGAGTATGCCTTCGACCTTTGCGAACTGGCAAAAGCAGCGGGAGCTACCTATGTCGCGCGCGCGACCAGCTATCATGTGACCCTGCTAGAAGATCTTATTGAAAAAGCTTTGCAGAATAAAGGTTTTTCCGTTGTCGAGGCGATGACTCAGTGCCCAACCTATTTCGGCAGGAAAAACAAGATCGGCGGCGCGGTTGAACTGCTCAACTGGATCAAAGATGGGACAATCAACGTTAAAGCAGCAGCGGCTCTGCCGCCTGAAAAGCGGGAAGGCAAAATCCTTATCGGAGAACTCCATAGAGCTGAGCGGCCTGAGTTTACCGCTTCCTATCTCGAAATGACATCAAAAGTCCAGAGAACCTACAATGATTACAAAGGAGGGAACAGAGGATGCGAGTTGAATTCAGACTGAGCGGTTCAGGCGGTCAGGGGCTTCTGCTTGCCGGCATCGTGCTGGCGGAATCCGCCATCCTCGATGGCAAGAATGCTGTGCAGACCCAGAGTTATGGGCCTGAAGCCCGCGGCGGTTCCAGCAAGGCCGAGGTTGTCATCTCCGACACTGATATCGACTATCCAAAGGCGACCGATCCCGACTATCTCCTGGCTCTGACCAATGACGCTTATAAGACCTACGGCAAACTTATGACCAAGGGTACAATTATCATAGACGATTCTGTCACGCGGGATCCGGAAATCACAGCAAAGACAATCAGCCTCCCCATACTCGAGACAGCTGCAAAAAAAGTTGGCAAAACGGTAGTTGCTAATATTGTCGCGCTTGGTGTTCTGGGCGGCATATCGAGCATCGCTTCCGTTGACTCCATGAAAGCTGCTGTCAAGGCACGGGTTCCCAAGGGCACTGACGAACTCAACCTGAAAGCCCTGCAGGCCGGACTTGATCTCGCCGCTGAAAGCGTTTCTTCCCGATAAGGAGGATGAAATGAGTGATTTTGAAAAACTTGAGCAGGAGCTGAATGGCTGGAACGCCAAAGTGGACAAATCCATCGCAAAATTCCCTGAGCGAAAGGCCAAATTTGTCACTGGCTCCAACGCCCCGGTTGAGCGCCTCTATACACCGCTCAATCTTAAAAATCAGGATTATCTGCAGGATGTTGGCCTTCCCGGCGAATTTCCCTACACACGCGGCGTTCAGCCCACCATGTATCGCGGCCGCTTCTGGACTATGCGCCAGTACGCGGGCTTCGCGACAGCCGAGGAATCCAACGCGCGTTACAAATACCTGCTTGAGCAGGGACAGACGGGACTTTCCGTCGCCTTCGACCTGCCTACCCAGATCGGGTATGATTCCGACCATGCCCTGGCTGCAGGCGAAGTCGGCAAAGTCGGCGTTGCCATCGATTCTCTGGAAGACATGGAAACGCTGTTCGGCGGCATCCCGCTGGATAAAGTCTCCACCAGCATGA
>CAZZJJ010000194.1:0-3288 GCA_964654405.1 uncultured Treponemataceae bacterium | reverse complement strand
AAAAGCCAAGGAAGCGGATGAGCTGTACGATCTGCTCGGTATCAGGATTCTCTGCGCGACGGAGACCGAGTGTTATACCTTGCTGGGGATTGTTCACAAGCTCTGGAAGCCGATCGAGGGCAGGTTCAAGGACTACATCGCCATGCCCAAGGCCAATGGGTATC
Source organism: uncultured Treponemataceae bacterium (assembly GCA_964654405.1). Taxonomy (GTDB): domain Bacteria; phylum Spirochaetota; class Spirochaetia; order Treponematales; family Rectinemataceae; genus JAJTBL01. The sequence continues at coordinate 3,124 of CAZZJJ010000194.1, read as the reverse complement.
AAAGCTTGCATACAACCGTCATGAGTTATGAGGGGCAGTTGCTTGAAATCCAGATACGGACACGTCTTATGCATGCGGTGGCCGAATATGGCGTTGCTTCGCACTGGCTGTATAAGCGCGGGACGACGAATGAAAAGCCGGTCCTCGAGGATTTGCCGATTGTCAACCGGCTCAAGCAGTGGAACGAATTTCTTTCCCAGGGGGCGGGCTACCTCGAAGATATCAAGCGCGAATTGCTCAAGGACTCGATCTTTGTGTTTACACCGCAAGGCGATGTCATTGAATTGCCGGCGGGTTCCACTGCCATTGATTTCGCGTTCGCGATCCATACCGATGTCGGGGCACACTGTCTTGGTGCCCGGGCGGATGGTTCGATAATCCCGCTTGACGCTGAACTGAAAAACACCCAGGTAGTGGAAATTCTGACATCTCCGCTGGCGAAGCCCAACCTGAATTGGCTCAAGCTCGCGCATACATCCAAAGCGCGTTCAAAAATCCGGGCGCTCCTGGTGCAGAGCGGGCAGGTGCTCGCCATTGAAAAAAGCATTGTTGTCAGCAAGCATCCGGAAAAGGAAAAATCTGAAGACCGGAGCAAAGAACAGGCCGCAGAAGAAGCGAAGCTTCATGGATCGCGCCAGCAGGAAGCACCAGCATTTGAGCCGGGCAAGACAGAGCTTGAGTTCCGGAGTTATCGGACTGGTCAGGAACTTCGAAGCGACAAGGCGGGTCTGAGCATCGGCGGAGCCCGGAACATGATGATCCGGATTGCCGGCTGCTGCAGGCCGGTCACTGGCGATGCCATTGTCGGCTATGTCTCGCGGGGCCGGGGCATTACCATCCACCGCGCTGATTGCCGTTCCATCGCAGCTGTCGCTGATTTTGAGGAGCGGAAAATCGAGGTCAGGTGGGAGGATGGCTCAAGCGCAATCGCGAGGTTCAGGGTGACGACCAAAAAGGTGCCGGGAATTTTCTCCGAGATTGAATCGGCGGTGCGGAAATATTCAGGCAGACTGCGGGAAGGAAAGCTGGGAGAGCGAGGGGATGGACTGCTTTCCGGCTTTTTTACCATGGAGGCAGATAACCGGGAAAACCTGAAAAAGGTTTCCAAATCGCTTCGAGGTTTACCCAGCATCATCTCGCTCGAGGAAGAATTCGACACTAAATAGGAGACATGCCCAAATCTGTCCTGCTTTTCAGAAGCCTCATCCAATGAGCGTCATCATCGCCACCAGAAAGCTTTCTGTGCAGTCATCTGCTCAAAGCCATAGCTGTCAAAGGATTTTTTCTGTTTGGCATAATCTTCGGGGCTGAGCCGAACCGCCAGCACCTCAAGGTTTTTCATGAAATATTCATCTGCAAATGCCATGATGTCCTTGGATGTCACTGTTTCGATTCGATTCGGCATATCTCTGATGAATGAAAGCCCGCCCAGAATCCAGTAACCGCCAAGTTCCAGCAAGGCTTCAGTCGGGTCCGAAAAAGCCGCCATGCGCTGTTCTTTTACTTCGCGTTTTGCCTTCTCATACTCCGAAACTGAAAAATAAGCCGAGTTTGTCTTCATGGCATACATTTCCGTGGATCTGACGAGCTCCTTGAAGGTGAGGATGGTGTCTGGCAGATTGGATTTCGCCGCTATGGCGATTTCGGCGCTGACTGAAAGCCACGATGCGAAAGGAGCGGCGATATACCGGGTGCTGAGGTTCTGAGGATTGGATGATGCGGGGAGCCCCTTTTTTATAGCTTTTGCGAGCCTGCCTTCCGGATTGTCCGCCATCACCGACCACAGCAGCGCTGATTGATAGCGCGTAGACGAGGCGTCGGGACCTCGGTACCGCATTTCAATGAGGGCTTTTCCTTCGGAAATCGAGGGATCGGGCAATACCATGAAGGTTGGGCGGGTGATGCCTGGTTTGGGGAAGACAGGCAGAGGTTTGGCGAGGGGATTCGGTCCTTTTGCCCAGGTTGAAAAACGCTTGGGAATTTCCTTCCGGATCGCTTCCGGATCGAAATTGCCGGCGACTATGAGGCAGGCGTTATTGGGCAGAAGCCAGGTCTTGGCATGATCCTTGAGGATGTCCTCCGTTACGGAATCGATAATGTAGTCCGGGCCGCCGATGTCGAATCGCCACGGCGCCGAGACGAATATTTTCCTCGCAATCGAATTCTCGTAAATGGCGCTTGGGTCTGAAAACTCCTGATTAATGAAAAGCAGGCTCATGTCCTTAGCGTCGGACAGGGCTTTGGGGTCGGCAAAGGCGCTTTCCAATCTCAGCCCTGAAAAAAGGTACAGCAAGGTATCGAGCGCCTGAGTTGCCTGCTCGGGACGGGTTGTGAAAGAAAAAAAGAAGCGATCCTGCTGGACGCCGCCATGAAGATCCTGGGCGCTCAGGGACTCGAGCACGCCGGCTGGTTCGGGCTCTCCGGGTGAGGCGGCAACACCGCGGAAAATCAAGTGCTCGAGCAATTTGAAAAGGCCCGCAGTTTTAGTAGTTTGCGCGTCCGTTCCCCCGCGGAAAATCAGGCTGAAGCCAGCCTTCTCTGCGCCATTCTGCGGCAGAAGGATAATATCGAGGCCGTTTGGAAGCGTCTCGGTATAGGGGATACCACTTTCAAGCGCGACCGGGACTGCGACTGGAGCCTGTGCAGCCTGCCCTGTTTGGGCTTGAGTTGGGAATATGATAGATATATAAAAAACAGCGGCCAGCAGGAAGAACGGCATGCCTTGTCGGCCGCGGCTCGCTTTTGATTGTATGTTCGGGTGAAACTTCTTCATCCTTATAATACTAGGATTTCTGACCGTCACTGTCAACCTTGGAGGGGTATCGCTTGGGAAGTTCGCCCATAAGGTAGTTTTTGAAATTGTCAATGATCGAAAAGACTTCGTCTTTAGAAAAACCTATATCCTCTTTGCGCGGGTCAACGAAAAGATTCCAATGATCAACGTTCAAAGCTTTGGCAAGTTTGAGGATAACCTGGGTCGATGGGAAATTTCTGCCGGTTTCGATATTGGCGATATAGCCAGAGGAAACTTCTGCCGCCTCGGCCAGGTTTTCCTGGGACATGCGCATAATTTTTCTTCTGATTTTCAGATTGAGTACAAAGCATTCCCTGACATAGTCCATTG
>CAZZJJ010000193.1:0-3294 GCA_964654405.1 uncultured Treponemataceae bacterium | reverse complement strand
TGCTTTCCCGCAGAATGGCCAGAGCACGCAGTGCCGAGATGGTTTCCGGAATGAAAACGGGCGGGACGAGGATAGAATGTATGTCGGTATTTCTGTCGCGGAGAAAGGCTGCAAGGGCGGGTCTGACGGGAATCATGCCGGCAATTTTGTCCAAATCCTCTTCCATCGCAGGCAGAAAGGCGTATTGCGCGTGGTCCATGATGAATTGGAGCGGAGAAATCTCGGGGTCGGCGAGGTCGAGTGCGGCAACTTCGGTTCTCGGTGTCATATAGCTGGTAATGCGGCGGTCATCCAGTTCCAGAACGCCTTCGACCATCCCTTTTTCCGAGCTTTCAAAAATGCCGGATTCGGTACCCTGGGCAATCAGGACTTTGACTTCTTCTTCCGTCACCTCAGGTTCTCTGTTTGCTTTCAGCCCCAGAAGTCTGACAATAGCGTCAGTGATGACGGTTAGAAATTTAACGAGCGGATAAAATATGGCGCTGAAGATCGCCATAGGGCGGATTAGTTTGGCTGAAATTACTTCTGGTTTGCTCAAGGCGAGGTTTTTCGGAACGAGTTCACCCAGGATTACGGAAGCGGTGGTTGTGGCGGCGACGACGATGGCGACCGCGAGCGCGCTTGCCGCATTTGCCAGAGGAGGAATGGATGCGAGCCATGCGGTCAGACTTTGGGATATGGTGGCACCGCCGATAGCGCCGGTCAGGATGCCGATCAAAGTTATGGCAACTTGAATGGTCGATAGAAATCTGCCAGGGTTCTCGGCGGTTTCAAGCGCCATCTTATAAGCTTTGTCGCCTTTTTCGGCTTCGCTTCGGAGACGGGCTTTCCGCGATGCCATGAGTGCCATTTCGGCGAGAGAAAAAAATCCATTCAGCAGAATCAGAAGGAATATCAGCGCCAGTTCAGAAAGCATGGGTTTCTCCGAGACAGTTCGCAGGACAGAAGGGGTCGGGTTCGCAAGACGGGGGTTCGCTGGTGTCTGACAACGTGTCGTTCATGCTGGAATAATACCAGATTCGCGGTGCGGCGTCGAGAGTGCATTGAAAAACCTCGCTATTTTAAATTCAGCTCGATAGCTTTTTCACGCATTATTTCGATATAATGACGCTGTGAAAAAGCTTGCTACCACAGTAATGATTTTTTTATGTGCTTCATTCCTCCTTTTTGCGCAAGCAGGCAATCCGGGAAATTTCGATTCAGTTTTTCCTGCATTTGACGCGGTGGGTTCGATTTTGCTTCCTATTGAATATGGACTTGATGGGTTTGCCGCGAGAATTGAGCATGTGCGCGATATGGGAAGGGAGCCCATCGGTCTGGTGCTGACTGGCGGCTCAGCGCGTGCTTACGCACATATCGGCGTATTGCGGGTGCTGGAACAGGCAGGGATTGTTCCTGATTTTATTGTTGCCAATTCTATGGGAGCAGTTGTCGGGATGCTCTATGCGGCCGGCTTTTCGCCTGATCTCATTCAGGAGACTATCGAGCAGATTCCGCCTGAGCGTTTCATGAGTCTGGTCTTGCCAGGGCATGGCGGTTTTTTGAACGCTGGAGGCTTTATTGCTACTGTCTCGAAGATTGTTGATGGTATTGACCTCAAGGATACGCCGATACCGATTCTGGTTGTTGCAGAAGATTTGAAAACCCGGCGGCAGGTCCGCTTCGCGGAAGGTGATTTTGCCCGGATTATGGCCGCATCCTTTGCAATGCCGGCTGTTTTTGAGCCCGCGCTGGTGAATGGCCATGCGCTGGTGGACGGCGGCTCGACCAATTTAGTACCGGTAGCCATTGCACGGGATTTTTCTTCCCGCCTCATTGTCTCTACAACCTTTTATGACCGTTCCATGTCGTATACCAACCCGTTGTCTATCTTGAATCGTACTTTCGACATCGGGAAAACGCGCGCGGGTCTTCAGCAGATTCAGGATGTCAATCCATTTATAATTCGAAATGATGTCGAGCATTTTTCCTTCATGGAGTTTTCCGATCCGCATGCCATTATCGGCGCCGGTGAAATGAGCGCAAGTGCGGCGCTTGCTGATGTGCAGACTTATCTGGGAATCGGCTTGACCAGCGGTTTGAATGATCTGGACGAGGCGCTCCAGGCACGCCGCGACTACTATGCAGGGCGCGTTCCGGGTATGATTCGGGAACTGGTGTTTGGCGCGCTTCCCCCTTTTGAACCTACCTTACGGTATAAATTGCGGTTTAAATTGTCCGACGCCTTTGGATATTCGGTCATGTCGCTGGATGATCAGAGCTATTTCGGTCTCTTTCTGGCTTCGGCTGTCGGGAAGATCCGGTTTAACGCGGGGATGATGGCTGGGCTGGCCGGGGTTGCGGGGCATCAGTGGGGGGTGATCGCAGAGTTTATCGCAAACCCTGCCGACACATTCAAATTCGCTTCCGCAGCGAGATTGTGGGGTGATTTCGCCTCATATCCAACTTTTTTTCTTCAGCCGAAAAGCGCAGAAATTGCCGGATCGCTTTCCTGGACTTCTCAGACAAACCTGAGCGTTGTGCCTTTTGTCGAAGGCAAGGCCGCTGTCTCTCTGGCAGATGGGCAGGTCAGCTGGCTTGCGCGAGTGGGATCCAAGCTCTCGCTCATATCAACTAAGCATCTTGAGTTTAGCGGTGGGCTGGACTTTTTTATTGACAACGACGATGGAAGCAGTCTTCGGTACGGTCCTGAAGGAATGCTGACACTGGGATACGCGGAGCCTTTGCTTGGCGCGGTGCGTCTGCACGGGGCGATGCGGCAGGATTTTTCGGCGAATGGTTTGAGTTTCAGCGCAGGGGACGCCTTTCGCGGGACAACGCCGTCCGGGACTGCACCGACGCTGGCAGCTGCCGGGCTGGATCTCGTGTGGTTCGCGAAGTCGCTGGAATTTGCGGCGGGCGAAGTGATTCTGGTACGAAATATCGAAATTGGGCCGTACCTCGATTTGGCATGGAAGGGGTTTTCAGCTTCGGATGGCTATGCGCCGGACGCCTTTGCTGTGGGACTGAACGCGAATTTGAGTGTCAGCCTTGTCGGGCTGGCGCCTTTTGATGTCGCTTGTTACGCAGCTGTATCCAGCAGCGGTACGCTCATGGTGGGACTTCGCTCAGAGCGTCTTCATGTGCGGCCCGCCGCTATCCGATAAACCAGGCTCCTAGAGTTCGAGTTTTACGCCCAGGGTGCTGGACGAACCTGCGCCTGAACCGAAATAGTCGGTATAGAAATAATCCGCATTGAGCGCGAGCTTGTCATTGAGATAGTAGCTGATGCCGCTTCCCGTAGAAAATCCCAGT
>CAZZJJ010000192.1:0-3300 GCA_964654405.1 uncultured Treponemataceae bacterium | reverse complement strand
CATGGAAACGCTGTTCGGCGGCATCCCGCTGGATAAAGTCTCCACCAGTATGACCATCAACGCGCCGGCCTCCGTCCTTCTCGCCATGTATATCGCGGTTGCGGAAAAACAGGGCGTCTCTCCCGATAAACTGAATGGAACTATCCAGAATGATATTCTGAAAGAGTATGTTGCCCGAGGGACCTACATTTTCCCGCCAGCTCCTTCGATGCGGCTGATTACCGACATCTTCGAGTTCTGCTCCAAGCAGGTTCCAAACTGGAATACTATTTCTATTTCCGGCTACCACATAAGAGAAGCGGGAGCGACCGCCATTCAGGAAGTCGCATTTACCCTCGCTGACGGAATCGCCTATGTCGAAGCTGCGATCAAAGCCGGCCTCGATGTCGATGATTTTGCCCCGCGCCTGTCCTTCTTCTTCAACGCTCACAACGATCTGTTTGAAGAAGTAGCGAAATTCCGGGCGGCGCGCCGCGTCTGGGCACATATCATGCGTGATCGTTTCGGCGCCAAGAACCCCAAGAGCTGGATGCTCCGCTTCCATACCCAGACTGGCGGTTCGACCCTTACGGCGCAGCAGCCTGAAAACAACATCATCAGAGTTGCGATCCAGGCTTTGGCGGCAGTTCTCGGCGGAACCCAATCGCTCCACACCAACTCCAAGGACGAGGCGCTTGCATTGCCGACCGAAGACTCGGTGCGTGTAGCGCTCAGAACCCAGCAGATCCTGGCCTATGAGTCCGGCGTCGCTGAAACGCCAGACCCCCTCGCGGGCTCTTATTATGTTGAAAGCCTGACCAATTCGATTGAGGAAGGTGTTCTTGCCTACATCAAGCGAATCGATGACCTGGGCGGAGCAGTCAAGGCGATCGAGCAAGGTTATGTCCAGCAGGAAATCCAGGATTCGGCCTATGCCTGGCAGATGGATGTCGAAAAAGGCGAGCGGATTGTCGTCGGCCTCAATAAATTCCAGATCAAGGAAATGCCGCCCAAGGGCCTGCTCAGGGTGGACCCATCGGTCGGCGAACGGCAGGTTGCCAAACTGAAAGCGCTGAGGGAAAAACGCGACAATGCAGCTGTTCAAAAAGCCCTTGATAACCTCAAGCTGGCCGCTCAGGGCAACGACAACCTCATGCCTCCAATTCTCGCAGCTGTCAAAACCTATGCGACGCTTGGCGAAATCTGTGATGTTCTCCGCAGCGTTTTTGGCGAATATCGCCCCAGCGTCATGTTCTGAAAAGGGAGCTTGCAATGGAACGAAAAATTCGGGTATTGGTTGCAAAACCAGGCCTTGACGGTCACGACCGCGGTGCCAAAGTTATCGCCCGCGCTTTGCGGGATGCCGGCATGGAAGTGATTTACACCGGACTCAGACAGACCCCTGAGCAGATTGTTCAGGCTGCGCTTCAGGAAGACGTCGATGTTGTCGCGCTCTCCATTCTTTCAGGCGCCCACAATCATCTTTTCCCGAGGGTTGTCGAACTTCTGAAAGAAAACAAGGCAGAGGACATTCTCGTTTTCGGCGGCGGTGTTATTCCGGAAGATGACATTCCCTTCCTGAAATCGAAAGGCATTGCGGAAGTATTTGGTCCGGGAACGCCGACCTCGGTTACAGTGGATTTTATAAAGGCTAATATCAAAAGAAAATAATGCAAACCAACCATGAAGACCTTGCTCAGCGCTGTCTGTCGGGAGACATCCGGGCTATCGCCCGGCTCATCTCCCTTCTTGAAGATGGAGACAGACAGGCGTATCAGATATTCGGAACTCTGAAAAACTCTCTGGGCAGGGCTCAAGTCATCGGAATAACAGGACCGCCGGGATCAGGCAAGAGCACCCTGACCGATAAGATGATCACAGGGCTCAGAAAGCGGGGCAAGCGGGTTGGCGTTATCGCGGTAGATCCGTCGAGCCCCTTCTCTGGCGGCGCCATTCTGGGCGACCGGCTCAGAATGCAGGGGCATGCGACTGACCCAGGCGTTTTTATCAGAAGCCTGGCGTCGCGCGGCACCTTGGGAGGGCTATCCAAGGCAACCGCTTCAGCGGTTCATATCCTCGACGCGGCAGGCTATGACTGCATCATTATCGAAACCGTCGGTGTCGGCCAATCAGAAGTGGATATTGTAAAAGTTGCGGATACAGTGATTCTGGTCAGTGTTCCGGGGCTTGGCGACGATATCCAGGTTATCAAAGCCGGCATCATGGAAATCGGCGATATCTTTGCGGTGAATAAGGCTGACCGGGATGGCGCCGATCGGGTTGTCCGCGAAATTCGAGCCATGCTCGAAACACAGGCGATGCTGAAATTCGGGAAGGCTGTTCCCGCAGGTCCGGATACGCTGGCCGCCCGGAACGCTGAGGCTGTGCATCATGGCCGTCTGATGGAAACCCCGCAGAAAACGGAAACCGAGCAAGATCCGCACGCCGCGCTGGAACTGCCGCCTGTACTCAAGACAGTCGCTGAGACTGGCGAAGGGGTGGATGTTTTGCTGGAAACTGCGCTCAAGCAGTTTGAAACCGCTCGATTGAGCGGAGAGCTTGAAAAGCGACGCATGCGGGCAATCCGCGCTCAACTGCAGGATCTCGTGTCATGGCAGGTTATGGAGTATTTTTTGAGCCACGAAGGGGTCCGGCATCTTGACCGCCTCTCGAAAGCGGTTTTTTCCCATTCCATCGATATATATTCTGCGGCTGAAACCTTGTTCGAAGAATTCTTTCATGGAGGAATCAAATGAAACTTGAAAAACTTGACCACATCGGTATCGCGGTTGAAAAGCTTGATGATTCGCTCGCAATCTGGGAAGGCACCCTTGGGCTCGTTCTGCATGGTACGGAAGAGGTTGTTGAGCAGAAAGTGCGAACGGCTTTTCTGCCGCTTGGCGAGTCCGAAATTGAACTGCTGGAATCGACTGACCCGGAAGGCCCAATCGCGAAGTTCATTGCCGCAAAAGGGCAGGGCATTCAGCATTTGGCCTTCAGAGTGGACAATATAGAAGCAGCTCTGGAAGAGCTCAAAGCCAAAGGCGTGCGTCTCATCGACGAAAAACCGCGGTATGGAGCTGGCGGCGCAAGAATCGCGTTTTTGCATCCCAAGTCGACGGGCGGCGTCTTAATCGAGCTGTGCGAGCGAAAATAGTCTTGCATCATTCGCTGAGTTGCCCCATGGGCACTTCAATACGGTTGATTTTTGACGAAAACTTGAAAAGTGCTGATGTTCGTGCGGCTCTTATTGGCTGAAATTTGGTTATTGCAATATAGTATTTTGAATATAATAATAATTCATTATATATTAAAATTTTA
>CAZZJJ010000191.1:0-3360 GCA_964654405.1 uncultured Treponemataceae bacterium | reverse complement strand
TTCCTTGGCTTGCAGTTACTGTTTTTATTGCAGATTTTATGCCAAAACCCAATTTACCTGCTCGATTTTCAGTTTCGAGGGCGGAAGAGAGTGGATGGTATTCCGGGTTTTTATGCCTGGGCGGAGGACAGGGCAGGTATTCCGGGTTTTTATGCCTGGGCGGCGACGAGACCGTTTTCCACAGCTGCCTTGTAAATCGCGTCTTTCGTTATATGGTATTCACCGAGGTTCCCGCCGATCTCATACAGGGCGCCGCGGTCAGGAATCTGACCAATCGCCACAAGACTTCCATCGACATAGACCAACGGGAACAGATTGTCTTCAAAGAAGGTTTTGGCGTAGGAAGCCAGCTCTTCAAGTTCGTAGTTTGTTTCCTTTATATCGATGACTTCGAGGCTGTCCGCCTCAGTCAGCCATGACTGAACCGCTTTCCTGATGTAATCAGTCGAATAGGTTTTACAGCAGGTTTTCATTCCCCCGTTCAGGATAATTTGAATATTCATCGGTACTTCCTTCTTCAAGATCGAATTATCGGCTTAGGGCCATCGCTGTATAGTAAAATTTTAATAAATCATTGTCAAGTTGCATAATATTGAAACAAAAAGAATACTTTATTTTCCTTGACAGATGCGGATTCTTAGCCTAATATTAACACATTCTTAACACTTTCTTTACATTTCAGGAGGCAATCATGAAAAAAGGACGGATGCTGGCTCTGGCACTGTTGCTTTTTGTTTCAATGGTTCAGGTTTTTGCCGCTCCAAGCCAGGAACTCATAGACGCGGCCAAAAAAGAAGGCAAGGTTGTGGTGTACTCCATCACTTCCCGCATAGCGAATGCCGCGAAAGCATTCGAGACAAAATACGGGATCAAGGTTGAGGCATACAATCTGAAAGACGGCGAGCTGATCGAAAAAGTAACGAGAGAAGTCGGCGGCAATATCAGCGGTGCCGATTTTGTCATCTGCCAGGATTCGGGCCGGGTTTACGGCCAGTTGATCGCGACCGGTTATCTCGTGAATTTTGTACCGGATTCATTGAAAAGCGTGATCCCCGCGCAGTATCAGAATCCGCTGGTTTTCCAGTTCATCAACAAGGTTTTCATTTTCAACAGCGAAAAAACGCAGACGCCAGTAATCAAGAACGTCTGGGAACTGACTGAACCGAAGTGGAAGGGGCTTGTCCAGTTCAAGGATCCGAAACTGGAAGGTGTCAACGCCAACTTCCTCACCATGCTGACATCTCCTGAATGGAGCGCCAAGCTGGCAAAAGCCTATGAAGATTTGTATGGTAAAAAGCTTGTTCTGACTACCAAAAATGCCGGGTATGAATGGATCAAGCGGTTCTTCCAGAATGGTTTGATTCTCGGCAATTCCGATACAACTATTTCCGAAAATATTGGCATAAAGGGCCAGAAAGCGCAAACCCTGGGGCTTTTTGTCTATTCCAAGACCCGCTATGATGCAGCCAAGAATCTCGCCCTGCTTCCGATGCCTGATGTCCAGCCTTTCAGCGGATTCATGTATCCCGCCTTTCTGCAGATGACCAAGAACGCAAAAAACAAGAACGCAGCAAAGCTTTTTATTGAATACCTGCTGACTGAAGAAGGCTTTGCTCCCTGGTCAAAAGATGTTGGTTCATATTCTTCCAACCCGACAATCAAGATTGACCCGGATGACAAGCCTGTATCCTACTGGGCACCGCGCCTGGTGTTTGAAGATCCGGCTTTCCTGTTCGAAAATCGCGCTGATGTAGAAGAATTTGTAAATACGCTTTCCAACTAAATTGTAGCCTGTGCCGGCGCAGGAGCATGCTCTTGCGCCGGATTCCCATTCTCGTTTCGGTTTTCGGAGGATCCGTGTGAAAACTGCCAACCGGCTGAAGTACTTTTTCAGAAAACCTCACAATATTATTCTTGTTCTTCTCTTTGTTTCGCTTGCTTTCCTGACTTTGGTTCCATTATTTTCCCTCATCCGTGATACATTCATTGTGCATCCTTCGGAAATCATGTCGGTTCGGGGCGCAAAGATTAATGATGTAACCTTGTTTCACTGGAAAAAAGTATTTCTCGATGGAACAAAGAGCTTTAAACTTTTCTACGAACCCCTCTGGAACACTTTGAAAGTCTCGCTGTTCTCCTCACTCATTGCCATTTTCCTCGGAGGGAGTTTTGCCTGGCTGGTCACCAGAACGGATATGGCTTTCAAGCCCTTTATTTCTGTTGTTTTCATTTTTCCATACATCATGCCGTCATGGACGCTTGCGATGGCATGGCTCAACTTTTTCAGGAACAAGCTGATTGGCGGCGCGCCCGGGTTATTTACCGCGCTTACCGGCATTGAAACCGCAAACTGGTTCGCGTATGGAATTTTTCCGACCAGCGTCGTTCTCGGACTGCATTATGCACCGTTTGCGTATATCTTGATTGGCGGGATTCTCCGGAACATGGATGCCAATCTGGAAGAAGCAGCACTTATCTTGAAAGCGAGCCGCGCAAAGATCATCGCTCGCATCAATCTTCCTATCATAATGCCCGCAATTCTTTCCACGTTTCTCCTTGTTTTTTCAAGCACCATGAGCGCTTTCGCGGTTCCGGCTTTCCTTGGCACCCCGGTGAGATTCCAGGTTCTGACGACGCAATTATATAGAACTTTGAATGGATTGAATCCCGGCTATGGCTACATCATGGCAGTCGTCATGATCGTGATCGGTCTGCTCATACTGGCCGTCAATCAATGGTATCTGGGAAAACGAAAATCATTTGTCACTGTTACCGGCAAAAGTTCGAACATTTCATTTATTAAACTGAAAAAAATGCGCCCGGTCATTTCCGGAGCCGCTTTGTTTATCGTTGCAGCGATTGCGATTCTGCCGCTGCTGACCTTTGTTGTGGAGTCCTTCATTCTAGCGCCTGGAAATTATTCTTTCTCCAATTTAACAACACAATTCTGGGTTGGGCTGGGTCGGGAAGATATTGGCGGCGGAGAGCCGGGAATTTTGCTGAATAAATCTGTCTATATAGCTTTTTGGAACAGCCTGAAGCTCTCAGCTGTTGTCGCCCTGGTTGTTGGGACAGTTGGAGGCCTTGCAGGATACGCGATTGTACGGGGCAGGGGGAAAAAGCTTTCCGCGATTGTCAACAACCTGGCGTTCTTCCCGTATCTGCTGCCATCCATGGCATTCGGCGCCATCTATCTTTCCATGTTCGCCAAGCCGATCGGATTTTTCCCTTCGCTATATGGCACCTTCTTCCTGCTGGTTCTGATTGGTTCCGTCAAATATTTACCGTTTGCTTCACGGGCTGGAATCAACGCCATGCTTCAGCTCTCCGGTGAAATCGAGGAAGCGGCTATAATCATGG
>CAZZJJ010000190.1:0-3365 GCA_964654405.1 uncultured Treponemataceae bacterium | reverse complement strand
TCCTGCTTGCCGGAAGCAGTGTCAAGGAAGCGGGGTACCTGGTAGGCTTTTCGGATCAGGCCTATTTCTCCAAGGTTTTCAAGCGATTCCAGGGTATCAGCCCCGGGCAGTTTGCCAGTAAAACCGCAAAAAAGTACAAAAAAGAATAAAGAATTTCACCTCCCAGGATCTCGAATTCCGGTCCAAACTAAAACCAGAAGGTCATTTCGACCTCAAGATTTCAAGGAGGTAAGCGATGAAAAAAGCTACATTCATCATTATTGCACTTTTAATCGCGGCTGTGCTGATACCGATGCAGGTGTTCGCGCAGAAAACCATTGTCCTGCGACTTGCTGAAACCCATCCGCAGGACTATCCGACAACCCGCGGCGACTATGAATTTGCCCGGCTTGTTAAAGAGCGTTCAGGCGGCAGGATTGTCATCGAAGTCTATCCGGGAAGCCAGCTTGGTCAGGAAAAGGCAGTCATCGAGCAAGTTCAATTTGGCGCTATCGATCTGACCCGTGTTTCCATAAGCCCGGTAGCGGCCTTTGTTCCGCGGCTGAATGCTTTCCAGATGCCCTACCTGTATCGGGATGAAACGCACATGTGGAAAGTCCTCAAAGGCGATATCGGCAAGGAACTGCTGGCGAGCCTCGAGCCCTTTGGATTTATCGGACTTGGCTGGTTTGAATCAGGCGCTCGCAATTTCTACAACTCGAAGCGTCCCATCCGGACCCCTGCCGACCTCAAAGGCCTGAAAATCCGTGTCCAGGAAAGCGAACTCATGATGGGTCTCGTTTCCGCCTTCGGTGCTGTTCCGACTCCAATGGCTTTTGGAGAAGTTTACTCAGCTCTGCAGACTGGCGTAGTTGACGGTGCTGAAAACAACTGGCCGTCTTATTTCTCGACAAGCCACTATGAAGTTGCCAAGTATATCACGCTTGATGAGCATACACGCGTCCCGGAGATCATCATCGGTTCCAAGATTTCTCTTGGCAGGCTTTCCCCAGCTGACCAGGAATTGATCAGACAGGCTGCCTTTGACGCCATCGATTTCCAGCGCGCTGAGTGGGCCAAATATGAGAAGATTTCCATCGACAAAACAGTGGCTGCCGGCAGCCAGGTTGTGGAAATTGCTGATAAATCAGCCTGGCAGGCTCTGATGGCTCCGCTCTATGCCAAACAGAGCAAGGAAATCCAGGCTCTGGTGGAAAGAATAAAGGCAGTAAAATAAGATAGCTTTCAGTAACTCGACAAATTGCAATGGCCGGCTGCCGCCGCAGAATTCAAAGTCATGATTCTTCGGCAGCTGGCCTTCTTATTCATTTTCTGCAAGGAATCAACCATGAAAGACCTGATACTCAGGACAATCAATTTTTTCCATATTGTTCTGGTTGAACTCGCCAAGCTGATGATTATCGGCATGGTGATGATTGTTTTTATCAATGTCATTTTACGGTATGTCTTCAATAGCGGCATCATCTGGTCTGAAGAAGTCGCGCTCCTGCTTTGTGTCTGGTTTATCTTCATTTCATTTGGATTGGGAATAAAACAGCGCCTCCATATCACAATCAACCTGTTGAGGAAAGATAAAATCTCGCCAAAGCTCGACGCGATTCTGGATTTATTGGCGGAACTCATCGTGGTTTTCATTGGGATGATCATGATTATCTATGGTGCACGCCTTGTCCAGTTCACCATGCGTTCGATAATGCCAGCGACCCAGTGGCCTGCAGGAATACTGTACCTTGTCGTACCGTTCTCCGGTCTGACCATGGTACTGGAAGCCATTCTGCACCTTTTGCGATGGGATACCTATGATCAGAAAATTGATGACTACCTGAGCGGAAAGGGCGGCAAACTGAAAGATATATTCGGAGGCAATCATGGCTGATCCAGTCATAGCGTCGACAATCTTGCTCGGCGGTTTTATTCTGCTCCTGATTCTCAGGATTCCCATAACCTTTGCGCTTGCCTCGGTTTCAATACTGACCGCCATGTATCTCAACATCCCGCTCATGGCGATAGTACAGCAGATGGTTCAGGGTGTGCGCTCGTTTTCCCTGCTGGCTATTCCGTTCTTCATCCTTGCGGGTGAAATGATGGGGCAGGGCGGGATTGCGCGCAAGCTGATTGATTTTGCAAACATCCTGGTCGGAAGGGTGCGCGGCGGGCTTGCCATGGTAAATGTCGTGGAAAGCATGTTTTTCGGCGGGATTTCCGGATCCGCGGTCGCGGATGTCGCTTCGACGGGAACCATCATGATCCCCATGATGAAAATGCAGGGCTATGATGATGATTTTTCTGTCGCCATTA
The DNA here is from genome assembly GCA_964654405.1 of uncultured Treponemataceae bacterium. Classification (GTDB taxonomy): domain Bacteria; phylum Spirochaetota; class Spirochaetia; order Treponematales; family Rectinemataceae; genus JAJTBL01. The sequence goes on along the minus strand of CAZZJJ010000190.1, from coordinate 1,067 downwards.
CAGTTACAAGCGCAACGCAAGGAATCATCATTCCGCCAAGCCACAACATGATTATTTATTCGCTGGCGGCGGGCGGGGTCTCGGTGGGAAGGCTTTTCCTCGGCGGATTCGTGCCGGGTGTTACGCTTGGCCTTTCACTCATGATCATGTCATATTTTATTTCCATAAAAAGAAATTATCCCAAGGGAGAAAAAATTTCCTTCAAGCAGGCGCTCAAGACTACCAAGGACGCGGCGCTGGGTTTGCTGACCGCTGTTATCATCATGGGCGGTGTCATCTCCGGTGTTTTTACGGCAACAGAATCGGCGGCAGTCGCTGCGGTCTACGCGTTCTTTATTACATTCTTCGTGTATAAGGAAATACCGCTCAAGGCGATGAAGGGCATTCTGTATTCAACCCTGAAAACCTTGGCCATGGTCATGGCACTGATCGCCTCGGCCAGCGCCTTCGGATGGCTGATGGCGTATCTTCGGATTCCCGCCAAGGCGACCCAGCTCTTGCTTTCTATAACTTCCAGCAAGGTGCTCCTGCTCCTGCTTATCAACGCCCTGCTGTTGCTGCTTGGCATGATCATGGATATGGCTCCCCTCATCCTGATTGTGACACCGATTCTCTACCCTGTTGTTGTAACTACACTCGGTATGTCGCCTGTCCATTTCGGCATCATGCTCATGCTGAACCTTGCCATCGGACTGTGCACGCCGCCAGTTGGATCCGCCCTCTTTGTCGGCTGCGCAGTCGGGAAAATCACGATGGAGCGTGCGACCAAGGCCATGTTGCCATTTTACCTCACCATGTTTATTGTATTGATGCTGGTAACCTTCATCCCCGAGATTACCATGTTTATCCCCAATCTTATAATGCCGGGGAATTGAGAGGATTTCATGTCATTTGTCGAATCGATGTTTTCGTTGGACGGTTCCGTGGCTGTGATAACCGGCGGCGCGGGCGGTTTGCCTCGCAGTCTCGCGGTTGCTTTCGCGAAAGCAGGCGCCAGGGTTTGCCTCTGGGGACGCGGGACCAACCATCCAATCGAGGATGCGGTGGTTTCGGTAAAAGCCGAATCC
>CAZZJJ010000189.1:0-3383 GCA_964654405.1 uncultured Treponemataceae bacterium | reverse complement strand
GTGGTGGAAGTTTTCCGGACCGGCTGGTCCCGCCGAGTTTACCGAATTGCGGGCGGGTAAAAAATTCACGCTAAAGAGGACACCATGTCAAACCCTCTTAGACCGTTTACATCAGAATCAGTTTCCGAAGGACATCCCGACAAGATTTGCGACCAGATTTCCGATGCTGTTCTCGACGCATGCCTTGCCAAGGATAAACACAGCCGCGTTGCCTGCGAATGCTTTACGACAACGGGCCTTGTGCTGGTTGGCGGCGAAATTACCACCAGAACTTATGTCGATATTCAGGAAGTAGCCCGATCCGTTGTCAGGGAAATCGGCTACGACAACCCCGATTACGGGCTCGATTGGGAGTCCATGGCTGTTTTAAATTCGATTCACAGCCAATCGCCGGATATTGCCCAAGGCGTTGACGGGCATGGGCTCAAGGAATTTGAAGGCAAGCAGGGCGCGGGCGACCAGGGCATGATGTTCGGCTTTGCCTGTACGGAAACCGAAGAGTTGATGCCGGCGCCCATCATTCTGGCGCATAAAATCCTGCAAAAGGCGTCTCAGGTGCGGAAAAACAAGGAAATTGCCTGGATGCGACCGGACGCGAAAAGCCAGGTGACCATAGAATACGACGGTCACAAGCCAATCCGCATCAGCACGGTAGTCCTTTCACAGCAGCATGACGAGCATACACCGCAGGGCCATGTTCTCGAGTATTCTGAAATAAGGGAAACACTGATTGAACAGATTGTTAAGCCTGTGCTTGGCCCGACTGGACTTCTGGATGAGAATACACGCTATTTTATCAATCCGACCGGAAGGTTTGTCATAGGCGGACCGGCTGGCGACACCGGCTTGACCGGCAGAAAGATCATTGTCGACTCTTATGGCGGCATGGGACGGCATGGCGGCGGTGCATTCTCGGGCAAAGATCCATCCAAAGTTGACCGTTCGGCTGCATATATGGCGCGCTATGTGGCGAAAAATGTGGTTGCGGCGGGGCTTGCCGACCGCTGTGAGCTTGAGCTGGCGTATGCCATCGGCGTTCCCGAGCCGATTTCCGTCCTTGTTGAGACTTTCGGTACGGCAAAAGTGGATGAAACGGCTATCGCCCGCGCTATCACGAAAGTTTTCGACCTGACTCCCCACGGAATCATCGAAACCCTCCAGCTGAAAAATCCGATTTATCGGGCGACGGCAGCGTATGGGCATTTTGGCCGTGACAATTTCAGCTGGGAAAAGACCGACAAGGTTGAGGCTTTGATAAGAGCCATTCGCTGAGTAAATGCGAAGCTGAAGCAAGTAAAAAAGGAAGGCTGCCAAGGATAACCTGGCAGCCTTTTTCATGGGAAAATTACGGAGTCGTGTTATTCCTCCATGCTATTCAGTCATGCCGGTAATGGAAACGCCCTGAAGCTTAACCGCTATCGGGCAGAGGGACATGGTGGCAAGGCCGCGTTCGGTACTGCATCGCATGGTGTTGCGAAGCATGGGCACAGCTCCGGAAATGGATCCGCCGGTGACGGGTACTCTTTTAATTCCATCATAATAGTAGGCAAGCCGAATTTCCGCACCAAAACTGCCGGTCACGGGGTCCAGCCTGAAATCGGAAAACATGACTGGCTCAAGATAGGGCGAAGCATGCATTTCTGAGAGCGGCATGGTGCCTGGTTCGACCGAGAAGAGCGGGAAGGCGCCTTTTCGCGGCACCGAGAGCCAGTCTGCGTGGCGGACTGAGCCAATCAGCGTTTTCAGCACGCCATTTTCAACGACAAGGGTACGCTCAAGCGGGAAGCCATCCGAGTCAAAAGACGTTGAAGCCGGAAGTCCCGGAAGGAAGGGCTCTGCCCAGATGGTCAGAGGCTCCTGAACCGAGTCAGTATCCGTGTTTTTCTGTACATTCATGCCGACAGAAAAGGACGAAGCCTTGCTGAAAACCATTTCAGTTCGGGCGTTGTGGAAGAACCAGGCAAAAAATTGTTCCGCTTCCTTGCCGCGGAGGATGACAGGAATGTCTTTCAGATTGGGCAGAGGAACTGCGGCGGCGCGATCCCGCACTTCGGCAAGGCGGGCGCCAATGGTCTCGGCAAGCCGCTCGCGGTCCGGCTCAGAAAATTCGATATCATCAAAAAGCTCAACCGGGCCGGACGGGCTGGCTGAATCGACAACAAACTCACTGTAGCCTTTCCATGCTTCAGAACGGTGCGAAAAGCCTTTGGAATTGAGCATGAAATTTTCTTCATGGGTCAGGAAAAGCTCAAGGGAGTTGATGCGGGGGCCGGAAGCTGCAGATTCGGGCACCGCTTGAAACAGCGCTTTTCGAACTTCTTCGAGCTGCTGGCTCTCCGGCAATACGCTGAAAGCAGAAACTGGAATAGCAACCTTGGGTTCCGCTGGTCCTGGAAGCTCGAACCATTGATTGCGGGACTTGGAAGCTGCGTATGCTGCCTGGGCAATTTTGGCAGATACTTCGTCCGCTGTCAGCGTCGGCTGGATACTGATAGTGGCTTCGCCCCGGAATTTTTTATCCCCATCAATTGTATCTACATATACAGTAAGGGAATACCTCGTTTCTTGGACTAGCCGAGCCTGCTCGGCTTCCGAACCGACAAAATACTGCTCTTGCCGGGTGCCTTGCTTTCTGACCAAACGCCAGTCCGAAATCGCTATTTTGGAGGCTTTTACACCTTCCAGTATGGTGTCGATCATGTTCATCATCCCAACCTCATTCGTGTTTTGACATAAGGGCCGCCAGAGGATACTTTGACGTATTCCTTTTTGCCCTTTCCGCAGGCGCCGGAACCCGAGAGCGTAAAATCCTTCGACACCATGCTGATAGCCGAAAGGACATCCGGCACATAACCTGAACAGACAATCGGGCTTGCGACCCTGCCGGTATAGGCTCCGTCGACAATTTCCCGCCCGACCATGCACAACAGCTGGATACCCCAGTTGCGTGGATCTTCCATGCCGGCGTTCAGCCGGGATAGCTGCCACCCATGCTTGACGGAAGCGACCATCTCTTCCAGGGTTGCGGTTCCGGGTTCAAAATAGGTGTTGGTCATGCGGGCATAGGCTTTATGCGAAAACGCCTCCCGCCGGCCATTTCCGGTCTGCGGAATATTCAGCGCAAGACTGGAGAGCATGTCCGAAATGCCGCCGAGCAGAATGCCATGATCGATGATTTTTGTTTTATGCGCGAGCGTTCCTTCATCATCAAAAAGGAATGAACCGGTCTGTTCGGCATCAGCAGCGCCGTCATACATGGTTACAAGTTCAGAACCGACACGCTTTCCGAGGTATTCGGTCGCCTTGGCGCGTTTTTTAAAGAACATGTCGGTCTCCACGCCGTGGCCGAAGGCTTCGTGCGCAAGGGTTCCGGCCATGTCCGG
>CAZZJJ010000188.1:0-3417 GCA_964654405.1 uncultured Treponemataceae bacterium | reverse complement strand
TCAAACTTGCACCCCGTTTGTCAAGTGCTTTGTCTGATTTTTTTAAAATTTCGCAGATTCTTATAAAGCTGTCAGCTTCAAAATAGAACCTGCTCAAGCTGCGTTTTCATCAGTTTGGCGCTGACGTCTGACGCGTGAAGGAACTTACTTTCAAATGACGATATTGTCAACAGGTTTTTTTAAAAAAATGCGCTTGCTGAAATTTTTTACATCAAATATCCCAAATGGACTTTAAAAGCAACAAACGCAAATATCACCACCCCCATCATCAAACTCAGGGCAAATACACTTCGTTTTCACCGCATTGGCGGAAATGGAGCGCTTCCTGCATGCAGTCTTCAGTAATTACTTCCTTGCCATCCAGGTCGGCGATCGTTCTGGCAACCTTAATAATTCCCTGGAGCGCCCGAATCGCATGGCATGACCGAACCGAAATGCCAAGGGCTTCGATTTTCTGCGAAAATAGCATTTCAGCGCGAGTTTCAAGTCTGCAGCATTTCGAAATTACCCCAGCCGGCAGTTTTGCATTTGGAAGGTACCGACTCCCTGCTATATTACGGGCTTTTTGCCGCTCTATCGCCTGTAGAACCGAGCTTCTGAGAGCAGCTTGATTCGCCTTGGTGTTGTTCATGATGTTTTCGATACGAGGGACCGCGACAGGAATTCTGAGATCGATTCGATCCATCAGCGGTCCGCCAAGTTTTTTCCAATACCGCTGGATTTCTAGCGGCGAACAGACGCAAGTTTTCTGTGGATTCCCAAGATTGCCGCAGGGACATGGATTAGCAGCGAGAATAAGCTGAAAGTCAGAAGGGTATGACAGCGTTCTTCCAGCTCGGGTCAGAATAACAGCACCATGTTCGATTGGTTCACGAAGCGCCTGTAACACATCGTGCCGGAATTCTGTCGTTTCATCGAGAAAAAGAACACCATTATGCGCCAAACTGATTTCTCCGGGCCGAACTGGTCTGCCGCCCCCGATTATTCCCTCCAGACTGGCGGAATGATGCGGCGCACGGAGGGGCGGGCGCTTCATCTCCGGCAGAGACTCGATGCTATATCCATATAATGAGCGGATTGAAAGAGCTTCCATAGCTTGTTGTTCGCTAAGGTCGGGCAGCAATGAGGGAAAGCGCAGAGCAGCCATGGTTTTCCCGGTGCCCGGCGGTCCGAACAGCAAGGCGTTATGCCTTCCAGCTGCCGCAATCTGCAAGGCTCGCAGAAGCGGTTCATTGCCAAGGTAATCTGAATAGTCTACTTGTACTCTGCTCTCCTGTTCATTACCTGCTTTCGTCTGCGAGTATCCTTGATTCCATGCCAGAAACCGCTGCTGTTCGGTTTTTGGCATATTCGTGAAGGACTGGTTTCCCTGGATCATCCAGAGAATATCAGGCAGCAGCGACAGGTGATTAATGGGATATACCTCTGAAAGGTTTTGCTGGCTGGCTTCCGTGAAATTCCCTGCTGGAACGAGACAGCGGCGGATTCCCTGGCTCGCGGCGCCGGTTAGAGCGGGAAGAATGCCGCGGACTGGTAAAACACTGCCATCAAGATTCAATTCACCAAGGACAAGTATCCGATTGCCGCACTCTGGCACTTTTCCCGACAAAGCAAGGATTTTAAGAGCAATAGGAAGGTCGTAGGAGGAGCCCTCTTTGGGTATGTCAGCTGGAGACAGGTTGATGAGTATCCTGTCCTGGGGAAATTCAAAACCGGAATTTCTGATTGCGGCGCGAACCCGTTCCCGGGATTCTCGGACAGCCCCAGCCGCCAGTCCCACCAGATCGGTTGCCGGAATGCCTCTTCGAATATCGACCTCAACCCGAACTAAAAAGCCTGAAAACCCGAACGGCTCAAAAGCGTAAATCTCCATCGCGAGTCCCCTCACGATATATACGCTCAAATGTCGGCTTTCTGATTCAAATTTTTAGAATAATTCGAATTCTTCCGTAAAAAAAGCGCCCAGCCTCTGTGCAGAAAAGATGAGCGCATTTCGGTCAGATAAAATAGTCCAGATCGATTTCTCCGCCCGCGCATGGAACATTGATATCGAAGGCTTCAAGCACCGCGGGGTGAAGTTCGCCAAAAACACCGATTTTCCGCCCTTGGCTCACGATTTCTGCCTGACGTCCAGGAATGAATCGCGGATCAAGGCTTTCCCGCACTTCATACGCGGCTCCGAGATAATAGAGAATCGCGGCTACCTGAGAGGCGCTTTCGTTGTAGTCGGCAGAAGAATGGGAATTTAAAAAGCCCAGATACTGTCTTGTGAGGACTCCGTAATTTGCCTCATCATCCTTGATGGCTACCTTGCCGATCTCAAATGTCCTATGCGGATAGAGCGCTTTTGCGGATACCGATTCGGTTCCCAGCAAGGAAGGAAGCGGGGAGTTCCTCACATATTCAAAATTCTCGCTCATGGGATTGGAAATCTTGACCACAGCGGCTGGGTCGATACCCATTTTTTCGATATAGTCCTTTCCGCTGCCCAAATAGTTGTAAATCATTTCCTGGAAACCCATTCCAACCATTGACAGCTTGACTTTTCTCGACAGCGTTTCAATCGGAGAAAGACGGCCGATGGTGAAGTCCTTGGGGCGCTGAGGGCTGAAGTGCTGCATACCGATGCCGATCAGGATATCTTCAATAACATCCACAGGATGCAGGAAATCATTCCGGTAGCATGGAGGGGTCACGGTAATCTTTGAGCCTTCGATGCGAGCGCTGACGCCCATGTGTCTGAGCGCGTCGAGCGCTTTTTCGCCGCTCATGGACATGCCGAGCAATTTTTCGGCTTCCGAAAGCTCAACGGCGACTGTTTCCTGGAAATAGCTGGGGAACACCACAGATGTACCAAAGGGAGTATCGTAGGGATAGACAACCCGGACCGGTTCAATGGTAAATCCCATATCATGCAGATCGCAAGCCATGATGGAAGCGGTCAGCGCGACCGAGGGATAATCGGAGCCGGTTACTTCAATAAAGAGATCGGAATCTCCAACCAAGACTGCACCCAAGTCGGCAGAATTGATGATGGGCGGATAAGACAGCACCCGGCCTTGGTTGTCAGTCAGCAATGGATGAATCGGTTCATTGGCAAGAATGAAAGAGTATTCTTTCCCCTTTGGATGCTCTGCCAGAATCTGACGCAGGGTCATGGTTCTGGTTTCCTGCAAAGGGACAAAGGAAGTCGTTTCAGGGTCTGCACCTTTGTAGTGGACAGGCCAGGTAATGATTGCAGGACGGTATAGTCCGATCGAGACGGTTTTACGTTTTCTTCCAAAGTTCCAGGTCAGCTTTTCCTGGGTCTGGATAAAATCCTTGAGCATGGCGTCTGTTATAGCAACGCCGCGGGCGACAAATCCGGCCAGATAGGGGCGCACCTTTTGTACGCTTTCATGAACTTCAACCGTGTAT
>CAZZJJ010000187.1:0-3451 GCA_964654405.1 uncultured Treponemataceae bacterium | reverse complement strand
CCGGAGATTCTGTAAACAGCTTCTGATACCAGATCAGCGAAAATCCCTTCCACTCACCAGAACGGGAGGCATTGAATGAATAGACAAACAAGACAATCAGCGGCATAAAGAGGAACAGAATGACAATCCAGAATATCATGTCAGAGCCGGCAAATTTCCGAGGCAGGAGTTTTGAAGCAGCCTTGGCGCTTTTCCTCAGAGCCCGGCGCGCATGGAAAAGCATGGCTATCCTGACCGGTTTCAATCCATGGTGGCGGAGGCTGCTCATGCCGCTCCTCCTGAAGCTGACGGACTCAAAGCTTCCTGATCCCGAACCAGTTTCTGCTCTTTCGGCTTTCTCAGCGCAAAAAGAAACACCAGAATCGCTGTAATCAGCGTAACTGTCATGGAAATGGATGAAGCCAGCGGCCAGTTTCTGGTTTTAGTCACCTGATCGGCAATGACATTGCCCAACATATAGGAATCCTTGCCGCCGATCAGAAGCGGAACCGCGTACGCTCCAAAAATAGGGATAAAGGTAAAAAGAACCGCGGTAAAAATCCCTGGCTTGATGTTGGGAAGCATGACCCTGAGATAGGACTGCATCCTTGAAGCGCCGAGGTCTCTTGCGGCTTCAAGCAGCGAAAAATCGAATTTATCGATGGTCGAAAACAGCGGAAGTATCGCGTACGGAAGGTACATGTAAACAAGAACCAGAATGACCGCCCCCTGGTTGTAGAGAAACTGATAGCCTTCGGCCCGGAATCCCAGGAAACGCAGGGCATGGTTTAAAAAACCCTCGTTGCCCAGAATCGCGATCCATGCGTAAATCCTTACCAGAAAATTGGTCCAGAAAGGGACAATGACCAAAAAGAGCCGCAGCGCCTGATTTTTCGCTCTCGCGATGCTGTACCCGCAGGGCAAGGCTATCAGAATGGTCAAGAATGTTGCTGCAGCTGACACCCAGAGCGTTCTGAAAGCCACCGTGAGCAAAGTCGGATTGGCAAGTGCGGAATAGGCTTCCAGGCTGAACTGCGGTTCGACGCCGCCGTATAAACCCTTTTTAAGAAAAGAATAAACAATGATGATGAGAATCGGTGCCGCGAAAAATACCGTGAGCCACAGCGCCTGGGGAGCGGCATAGGCAAAACCGTAATTCCGTTTCATCAGGGGTTTCTCTCCACAATTACCATGTCCCGGGCACTGAAGCTCAGGTATACCTCATCCTTCCATTCTATGTCGGGAATGCCTTCCGACCAGTTGGCGTGCTGCCGGAACACTGTCAGCAGCGCCCCTGAATCGGCGCGAATAATATATTTAGTCTGAAAGCCTGAATAGACCGGTTCATGCACTATTCCATGCAGGACATTGATGGATGGCCCTCCCAGCCTATCTGTCGAAATTCGGATTTTCTCCGGCCTGATGGTAGCCACTATCCGGTCGCCGACCGCGACTTCCGTTTCATCATCGACGAGAAGCGGCCCGAAACCGTCGGTATCGACCAGATTGAGCGAGCCCTCCCTGCGGGTTACAACACCGGTAAAAAGATTGGCTTCGCCAATAAACCTTGCAACAAATTCACTGGCAGGATTTTCATAAATCTGCTGGGGACTGCCGATCTGCAGTACTTTGCCGGCATTCATGACCGCTATCCTGTCGGATACCGACAAGGCTTCCTGCTGATCATGCGTGACATAAATGAAGGTTATGCCGACTTTGTCATGGATCGCATCCAACTCCATGAGCATATGCTGTCTGAGCTTCGCATCGAGCGCAGACAGCGGTTCGTCCAGCAGGAGGACTGAGGGTTCGTTGATCAATGCCCGCGCTATCGCCACACGCTGTTTCTGGCCGCCCGAAAGCTGGCTCGGTTTTTTGTCCGCGTGAGCTTCAAGCTGTACCAGCTCGAGGTGTTTGAATACCAGCTCTTTGATGAGGCGCGATGGCACTTTCCGTATCCGGAGCGGGAATGCGACATTTTCAAACACCGAAAGATGCGGGAAAAGCGCATAACTTTGAAAAACCGTATTGCAATGCCGCTTGTCGGGAGGAAGACCAAGGACATCAGCACCGTCTATGGTTATCTGTCCCTGGTCAGGATCCTCAAAACCGGCTATCAGACGAAGCAATGTCGTTTTGCCGCATCCTGATGGCCCCAGAAGGGAGTAAAACTCGCCCTTGTTGATTGAAACGCTCACTTCTTTCAGCGCGGCAAACGAACCGAAAGATTTGGACACGTTCGAAACGGCAACATCTGAACCTTTCACCGCTTCACGTCTCCTTTCAGTAAAAGATTTTTGTTCACCGCAAGGTATAGTATCAGAGTTCCCGCAGGTCAATATCAAAAGGCATAAATATTCATTATTTTTCTGCTCCAGACAAACATTTTTCAACCTGCGTCAGTACCTCCGACAGGATTTGCCCGCTCTGCTCCCGCAAAGTCCTCGTTTCCGCTGCAATCTGCCCAGTGAATTGAGAATCTGTCATGGATTTGATATTAATTTCGACATTGAGCAGAGCACTTTCAAGCCCCGCTTTTGCGAGCAGAGCGCCAGTCCCAGCATCAGTGACAGAATTCCGGTTTCCCAGCTTCGCCGCTGTCAGCGTGCAGACAAGGGCTTCAAGACAGGTTTTCGCATTTTCAAGCGGCACAAGGACAGCCTCGCGGCTAGCCTTTTCCATTGCTTGTTCGCGAGCCTTTTTTTGCTCTTCTGTCGCCTTCGGCATCCTGCCGGCTTCTAGAATTGCGTTGAAGGCTTCCGTATCGCGGTCGATACCCGCCGCCAATTTCGCCTTCACATGCTGGGCTTTCTGCGCCATTGCGCCAAGTTCATCAAAACCCGCTTCATATCCCTTTTTGCCAACAGTCAGATTGCCCACCATGGCCGCGAGTGCCGCCCCAAGGCTTCCTGCCAGCGCAGCGGCGGAACCGCCTCCCGGAGCCGGCGAATCAGTAGAAAGTTCATCGAGGAAGTCTAGGATTCGCGATGAAGCGAGCGGCGCAGGCTTTCTGAAGTTCCATTCGATAATCTTGTGTTCAGGCTCAAAGGCGCTGACCGACCGAAGGCCCAAAGACTGAATGGCGATTTCAACAAGCTCTTTTTCAGGAAGGCCCGCGCTTTTTCCCGCCTTTACCGCAAAATGCCTGCCGCATTCCTCTATGGCAGCCAGCGGCACGAGCCCCACAAGTTCGGAACCAGTCACCAGGAGTCCGAGTTTTTCCGCCTCTTCCTTGACAACTTCAAAAACCTCGTACAGCGGTGTCAGATGGTAATCGAGCAGATTGATGGAAACCTGAGCACATCGGTACTCATCGATATACCAACCGATAGCCCTGACTGCCTTCAGCCTGCCGGGCACCTTGATCGCGTTGCCCTGAGCATCGCGGGCAATTGAGCCGTCGGGATTTTTCGCGGACCTGCCGCCTTCCCGTATGGTGAGAGCGATTTCATTGGCAAGTTTTTTATCTTTC
>CAZZJJ010000186.1:0-3482 GCA_964654405.1 uncultured Treponemataceae bacterium | reverse complement strand
TACTTCCGCCGCCCGACGATTTTCCGCTGAACAAAAAACGCCGTTACCGATGGTATCAGAAGCAGCATGGAAATAGCTGCACCTTTAGGAAGATCGTACATGCCGACAATCTGGAGATATGCCTGCACCGAGAGGATTGGGAATTTACTGCCAGCCAGAATCAGCGGATTGCCGAAATCCGCGAGCGTTTCGACAAACAGGATAAGTATCGCCCCTGCTATTCCCGGGATTGCAAGCGGCAAGGTTACTTTTGTGAAAACCTTGAATCGCGAACCGCCGAGGTCAAGCGCCGCGTCCTCCAGAACCGGGTTCATCGATTCGAGCACACCCTTAAGTGTCAGAAAGGCTACCGGGAAAAAAGTAACAACCTGCGCCAGGAAAAGACCGTTAAACCCATAGATCGGGAAATTGTTAATTTTCAACAAGTTCCAGGTAATGAGCCCGTTATTGCCGAAGAGCATAATGATCGCCAAAGCTCCGATAAAGGGCGGCGAGACAATGGGGATGATGGCAATCGCATTGAACAGCTTTTTCCAGGGCACATCGGCACGCGTTACGGCAAAGGCAAAAAGAAATCCTATAAGCGTTCCTGTGGCTGCGGTGAGAACACTCATATACAGGCTGTTGAAAAAAGCTTTTCGAAGGTATGCCGATTTGAGTACATCACCATAAATGCTGAATCCCAGGCCTTTGTCGGTTTTCAGGCTCTGGAGGCCGACACTCACGAGCGGGTAAATCACAAAAACGAGCAGAGACAGCATGGTGATGACAATGATGGCGAATAATAAAGGATCACGGGCAATCCGCCGGATTTCGGCGGATGCCCTCGTCAATGATGAGGTTTTCACTGATTATCCTTGCGCGGTAATTATTTTGCTGTCAGGACTTCCTGTACCCAGCGCTCGACAAGCCGCTTCTTGTTTTCCCCAGCCCAGATAGGATCGACATCGATTGTTTTCAGAGAATCGAATTCAGGCATCCCCTTGCCGAGCTTTGCCCCTGAGATAACCGGGTAGAAATAGGTTTCCTTTTCCGTGAATACATTCTGCCCCTTGGTTGAGGAAAGCCAGTCGACAAGCAGCTGAGCACCTTCAAGGTTCTTTGTGCCTTTCAAAATGGAGATGGCGGGAGCTTCAAACCAGACACCTTCCTTTGGGAAAACAACTTCAATCGGGAATCCCTTCGCGATTGCTTCAAAAAATGCCGGCGTGAACTGTATGCCGATGGCGCATTGTCCAACCTGAACTGCCTTGGAAGGAGCGGTGCCTGATGATGTGTATGTCTGAACATTCGGCGCAAGCTTTTTCAGGTAATCAAAAGCTTTGTCTTCGCCCATCATGACGACGAGGGATGCCACGACATTGTACGCGGTACCCGAAGACTGCGGTGAAGGCATCTGTATCTGGCCTTTGTAGATAGGGTTGAGCAAATCAGCCCAGCTGGTGGGTTTAGGAGCATTGATACGGGCAAGCACTTCCTTGTTGACAGCAAAAGCCATAGGGTTCATGTAGAAGCTTCTCCAATAGCCATCGGGATCTTTGAATTCCTTGCCAAGTTTGTCAAATCCGGGACCTTTGTACGGAATGGTCAGCTTTTCTTGTTTGGCAACGATGTGGTTTTCGCTTGGTGCTCCAAACCAGACATCAGCCTGCGGATTGGAAGCTTCCGCCTTGATTCGTGCGTACGCCGGCCCTGAAGAAAGCTGGACAAACTGGACTTGGATGCCCGTGTCAGCGGTAAATGCGTCAAAAATCTTTTTTGCGTTCTGCTCGTCAACGCTTGAATAGACAACAAGTGTTGCTCCCGGCTTCGCGAATACCGGCACAATAAGGCACAATGCCATGCAAATGATCAGGAAACCTCGAGATGCTTTCATGATTCCTCCTCCTGTGGATTAGGTTGAAAATATACGTTTTTCAGTATAAATCCAGTATTCCTGGTTGGCAAGCATTTATGCATACATTCGAGTGGGATGCACCATGATTTGTCTGCACCGCTTGAGCCTTGTTTTCAAGCTCAGGGCTCAAGGCCGTATTCCTTCATTTTATTGAGCAGGGTTCTGCGAGTAATGCCCAATTCCATCGCTGTCTTTTCACGATGAAAAGCGTTTCGCTTCAGGGCAGCTTCGATCAGTTGCTTTTCCATTTCCTCGATGGTCTTGGGACCATTCCGGGATTCCGCCTCGCCTGCTCGATTTCCAGAGTGCACATCTAGAGCCTCAATATTTTCTTCCCCGAGAATACTTCTAGCCGGGCGTAAAAAGTCAAAATCCTCCGCGCCCAAAACATCCGATTCTGCTAAAATACAAGCCCGTTCAATGGCATTTTCGAGCTCTCTTATATTGCCGGGGAAATCATACTGCAATAAAAGATCAAGAGATTCCTTTGAAATGCTGGATATTTTTCGCGCGCTTGCCTGAGAAAAGCGCCGTATAAATCTTCCGACGAGAAGGGGAATATCCTCTTTTCTCTCGCGGAGCGGAGGCAGTCTGACACGTATCACGTTGATTCGGTAATACAGGTCCTCTCTGAATTTCCCCTCTTTGACATCTTTTTCAAGATCCCGGTTGGTCGCTGCCAGGATGCGGACATCGATTGGAATGCTTTTTACACTCCCCAGCCTCTGAATTTTTCGTTCCTGAATCGCTCTCAGCAGTTTTACCTGCAAATGGAGCGGCAGTTCCGCAATTTCATCGAGAAACAGCGTTCCGCCCTGAGCGCTTTCAAAAAGCCCTTGCTTACGGGTGTCCGCGCCGGTAAACGCGCCTTTTTCAAAGCCGAACAGTTCGCTTTCAAGCAGATTCTCAGGGAAAGCTCCCATGTTGACTGGAAGAAACGGCCCTGTTCTTCCAGACCGTGCATGAATGAACCGTGCAGCAACCTCTTTGCCGGTTCCGCTTTCACCGGTTATCAGAATAGTTGCCGCAGAAGGAGAGGCCTTTTCGAGCAATTTCACGATCTCTTTCATTTTCGGGCTTTCTCCGATCATGCCGGCTTCCTCATGACCGGCAGCCATTCCAGCCTGCAGCTTTTGCATGACCCGCCGTGACTCGACCGCCTTTTTCAGTCTCAGCACGAGTTCATCGGGATCAAAGGGTTTGACCAAATAGTCCTGCGCTCCCAGCTTCATCGCAGTGACAGCATCTTGAATTTCTCCATGGGCAGATATCATGATAACGGGCATCCCCGGTCTTTCATCTCGTATCCAGGAAAGCACCTGCATTCCGTCAAGTCCCGGCATTCGTAAATCTGTCACAACCGCCTCATAGCTTTCGTCTTCCAGTTTCTGGATGCCCGACTTTCCATCAAAAGCCACATCAAGCTCTATGCCATCATCGAGCATGTATGATTTCAAGGATAAGCCAAGCTGTTTTTCATCATCAATCAATAAAATTTTCATGGTTATCTGCCTGTAAAAATTGAATTCTTTCTAATATAGACTATACTTGAAGCATGGACAATGCAAACCTGTTTTCAAGCCTG
>CAZZJJ010000185.1:0-3502 GCA_964654405.1 uncultured Treponemataceae bacterium | reverse complement strand
ATCAGATAGGGTTTCTTGATCAGTTTTGGGCCGAAGCGAAGATGGCTGATGGTGTAGGTTCCGGCTTTCTTCGAGTCGTATACAAAGTAGCCCTGGGCTGAGTTGGATGTTTCGTCGCCGATAATCTTAATGGAGTTCTTGTTTGCGCCGACTGTTCCGTCTGAGCCAAGACCGTAGAAGAGGCATTCCACGACACCTTCTGCTGGAAGGTGGAAATTCTCGTCATAGGAAAGATTGGTGAAGGTGACATCATCGATGATACCGACAGTAAAGTGGTTTTTGGGTTCGGCCTGAGCGAGGTTGTCCAGAACGCCCTTGACCATGGCCGGGGTAAACTCGAACGAGCCGAGACCATAGCGGCCGCCTACGACGGTTGGCCAGCCTTTGAAATGCGATTTTCCGCTGCCCATCGCTTCGCCGATAGCGGTGCGGACATCTTCGTACAGGGGTTCGCCGATTGAGCCCGGTTCCTTGGTCCGGTCGAGTACCGCGATGGATTTGACAGTTGACGGGATTGCATTGATAAAGTGCTCGACAGAGAAGGGGCGGAAGAGGCGGACTTTGATGGCGCCGACTTTTTCACCCTTTGACGCGAGATAGGTGACGGTTTCATCGACGGTATCAGCCCCGGAACCCATGACAATGATGATTCGTTCCGCATCGGGAGCGCCGACATACTCGAACAGCTTGTAAGCCCTGCCGGTCAGCTGGGCAAACTGATTCATAGTTTCTTCAACAATCCCTGGCGTGGCAGCGTAGAATTTGTTGACTGCTTCGCGGCCGGCAAAGTAGACATCGGGGTTCTGGCTGGTTCCGCGGATTTCAGGATGCTCGGGGGATAGGCCGCGTGAGCGATGAGCGCGGACCAGATCTTCCGGGATCATCTTCTTCATGGTTTCGAACGGAATTTCTTCAATTTTCTGGACTTCGTGCGAAGTTCTGAATCCATCGAAGAAGTGGAGGAAGGGGACGCGGGTTTTCAACGTCGCCGAATGGGCAACCAAAGCCATATCCATGACTTCCTGGATGTTGTTGGAAGCGAGGAGGGCCCAGCCGGTTTGGCGGGCAGCCATGACGTCCTGGTGGTCGCCGAAAATAGAAAGTGCCTGGGCAGCAACTGCTCGGGCAGCAATGTGGAAAACAGTGGAAGTCGCTTCACCGGCAATCTTGAACATGTTCGGAATCATGAGGAGCAAGCCCTGTGAGGCTGTGAAGGTGGTAGAAAGCGCTCCGGTGGTCAGTGCGCCATGTACCGCGCCTGCGGCTCCTGCTTCCGACTGCATTTCAACAACCTGCGGCACGGTCCCCCAGAGGTTTTTTTTGCCCATTGCGGAAAATTCATCAGAAAGTTCGCCCATCGGGGAGGATGGCGTGATCGGGTAAATTGCGATTACCTCAGAACAGGCGTGGGCTACATACGCTGCCGCCGCGTTCCCGTCAACCATGACCATTTTCTTGGAATCAGCCATTAATAGTTCCTTTAATGAGGATTGGGATAGAATTGCTTGCACAGGCTTGTACCTTTTCCCGGATCGTGGTTTGAAAAAGTTTGATGCTACACACTTGATTGGGCTAAAGGGAGCCTGTTTGGGCTAAATAATCCTAAACCCTATTTTGAAATATTTCAATATCCCCGCATGAATATGCAGAGTGAATTAGAATTATTTTATCGAATGCGGCACACAGGATTCCCTGCTTCCGCCCTTGACGATTTTTCCCGCTTGCGTATAGTGAAACCATGAAATTACTGGTGCTTGCAGCGGGAATGGGGTCGCGCTTCGGCGGTATAAAACAGATGGCGCCGGTCGGCCCGGCGGGAGAAACCTTGCTGGAATTCAACCTCTACAATGCGCTCAAGGCAGGTTTTTCCCAGGCTGTCTTTCTTATTAAGCGGGAAATGGAAGCGGATTTCAGGAAGCTCATCGCTGAAAGACTGCCTCTGAATCTGGAATATGAATTTGCGTATCAGGATGTGCTGGCAAGCGTACCTGAGTCGGTAAAAAGCAAGCTTATCCCTTATCTGGCTTCTCAAGGTCGAATAAAACCCTGGGGAACGGGGCATGCGCTGCTCTGTGCGCGGGAATTCCTTGCCAGCAGTCCTTTCGCAACCATCAACGCTGATGATTTTTACGGAGCCGAGGCGTTCAAGGTAACTGCTGATTTTTTACAGCGAGGAGCAAAGACTGCCTTCTGTCTGCCGGTTTACCAACTCGGCCGGGTTTTATCGCGTAACGGAAGTGTTTCGCGGGCTGTCTGCGATCTTGACTCATCCAGCATGCTCAAGGAAATTGTCGAGCATACGAAGGTTCTGCAAAAAAATGGGCAGATACTTTCGGTAGATGCCGACGGAAAAGAGCGGGTGCTCGCCCCGGACTCACCGGTTTCTATGAACCTCTGGGGGCTGACACCAGCTATTTTTTCCTATGCGGAAGCACTTTTCGCCGATTTTATTGCCAACGAATCGAACTGGGCAAAGAATGAATTTTTTCTTCCATATATAATACGCTCGATGCTGGAGCGCGGAACTGCGGCCGTGAAAGCGCTTCCGGTTGAGGATGCCTGTTTTGGGCTTACGAATCCCGATGATCTGTCTGAGGTTCAGTCGAATTTAGCAGCTCTGTCCCGAAATGGCAGTTTCCCGACACCGCTCTGGAAACAAGGAGGTATCGGTGCGTGATGGTTTGTATCGGTATACCGGGCTTCCCGAGCTCTTTCAGCAAGATGATTTTGCCCATCTCAAGCTTTTCAAATCGCCGGGCTATCCCTGGGATGCGCTGAAAAACCTTCCGGACTACCTCGCCGGTCTCTTTGAAACACTGGCAGGCGGCAGCAATCCCGGGAATTCCCGGATTTGGACACAGGAGCATGTTGTCATCGAACCAGGCGCTTTTCTGGAAGGACCGATTTTCCTCGGCGAGGGAACTATAGTGCAGGCTGGAGCCTATATCCGGGGGCCAGCATGGATCGGCCGGGGCTGTGAAATTCGGCAGGGAGCCTATCTGCGCGGCATGATTTTGGCGGGGGACGGTTGTGTGCTTGGACATGCCAGCGAATTCAAGTACTGCATCCTGTTTGACGGGGTGCAGGCTCCTCATTTCAACTATGTGGGGGACTCGATATTGGGAAATCACGCGCATATCGGCGCAGGGGTTATCCTGTCCAATGTCAGGCTTGATAAAAAGCCGATCCGCGTTCAGCTGATCGGCGAAGGGTATCAGGGGGCGCGGATCGATACCGGCTTAGAAAAACTTGGTGGCATCCTGGGCGATGCCTGCGAAGTCGGCTGCAATGCGGTGCTCAATCCCGGAACAATTTTGGGTGCAGCCTGCCGGGTTGCGCCGGTCAGTTCGATCCGGGGTACCTGGAAAGAGGGAAGCATACTGCCCATTTTGTAATAGCCGGCTTCCCTCATATTCTCATTATGCCATCAAGGCATCAACTGCTGCGTGGAACAGCTTTTCCAGTCCTTCCCGGGTTGTATCCGAGTGGAACTCAGGTCTCC
>CAZZJJ010000184.1:0-3503 GCA_964654405.1 uncultured Treponemataceae bacterium | reverse complement strand
AAGAACAATGGCCGCATAGGAAAGCTTTTTACCAAGGGATGGAGGAAGGCCAGAACCACTGCCAAGCTTGATTCGGTCCAATAGGCTTCGTGTTATGCTCATCAGACTTTCTCCGCGACTTTTTCGCCGAGGATTCCGGTCGGCTTGAAAATCAGAACAGCGATGAGCATGATAAAGACAAAGACATCTTTCCATGCGCCGCTGACATACCCTGAAAGCAGCGATTCAACAATGCCGAGCAGCAGACCTCCCAGCATGGCCCCGGGAATATTGCCGATTCCGCCGAGAATTGTCGCGGTAAAGGCCTTGAGTCCGTAGTTCCATCCCATGTTGAAGCTTATTGCCCGGTAATAGAGCCCGTTCATCAAGCCTGCCATGCCGCCAAGCCCCGGACCCAGCGCGAAGACGAATATGATAACCTTCCGCACATCAATGCCAACCAGGGTCGCGGTTTCACGATCCTGCGCTGCGGCGCGAATTGCCGCGCCAAAGGGTGTTTTTTCAATGATAAACCAGATGATGAGCATTAAAAGGAACGAAATCCCGAGAATGGTCAGCTGGAGGACCGTCATCGGAACTCCCATGACTGCGATGCGGGCTGAAGGAACAACGGATGCGGGAAAAGCCTGCGGCCGCGCTCCCCAAATTGCCATGATCCCATTCTGAATGAAGATAGCCATGCCAAGCGCGGAAACGACAAGCGAAAGCCTTCCTGATGGATAGACCGGCCGGTAGGCGATTCGCTCGACCAAAATACCTGCTAGCGCAATGCTCGCGGAAACAACAAAGGCCGCAAAAGCGATTCCGCCCCAGAGCCCGATTGTCTCCGATATCTTGCCGGCTGCGCCTGTCAGCAGGCTGTAGCCCAGAAAAGCTCCCAAAGCAAAAAGATCTCCATGTGCGAAGTTGATCAGCTTCATGACGCCGTACACCATCGAGTAGCCTAAAGCCACCAGCGCATAGAACGAACCAACCGTCAGCCCATTTACGAGCTGCTCAATGAAAGTTTTCACCTAGTTTTCCCGCCTGTCACAGGGATTTTTATACGCTGACAGAAGACACCGAATCAGCGCCCGGCTGCATTCGATGCCGCTCTGTCAGAAACGAAACTTCATATGACTCAACAACAAAGCCAATTGCAAAAGCTAACAGACTTTTGAAATTGGCTCGACTTCTAAAATTGGTTCTATTTGCTGTAAACCTGAAGTTTGCCTTCATTGTCTACGATGTACATCTTGTACGGAACATCCTTGCGGTCGCCGCGTTCGGTAAAGAGAACTGGCCCGGTTACGCCTTCGACACCGTCCATTTTGCTGTGCATGACATCAGCAATGGCTGTGCTGTCAGCCTTGCCGGCTTTCGCAATAGCTCCGACAATGCCATAGAGCGCGTCAGCTGCGTAGACAGGCCACGGACTGGAGGGCAATTCCTTGTATTTTTCTGCATAGAGCGCTTTGAACTGCTCGGCGATCGGTGTTGAAACATCGGTGACCAGTGGTTCCTGGGTCATGAGCGCTCCTTTTGCTACATCGATGCCGGCAATTTTGACAAAATCATCATTGATTGCCGCGTTGCCGCCAATGAAGGGGCATGTCAGGCCAGCGTCCCGAGCCTGTCTGATGAGAAGGCCGGCTTCAGGATAGTAGCCGGTAAAATACCAGACATCCGGCTTGGTCTCGCGCAGTTTGGTGACCGCAGCGGAAAAGTCTTTTTCCTTGGGGGTGATGGCGTCAAAGTAGACAATTTCGGCCTTTCCCTCAGCGATGTATGGGTCCAGTGCTTTTTTTGCTTCATCCGCGACGCCTTTCGCGAATGTCGAATTGTCATGCATGATGGCGATTCGTTTTGCTCCCATCGTTTCTACGGCGTATTTGCCGAAGAACAGCCCCTGCGCATCGTCGCGTCCGCAGGTTCTGAAGAAGAATTTGCGTTCCTTGTCCATGGTGAGCCGCACTGCCGTACAGCCATAGCCGACGGACACAAGTTTGTTTTTTTCATAGATATCAGCAGCCGGTTCAGTCACGGAAGAACCGTAACTGCCGATGACCGCAACAACTTTCTGCGAAACCGCTTTCTGGGCCGCAAGGGCTGAATCTTTGGGATTGGACGCATCATCCACAATCACAATTTCAACCTGTTTCCCGAGAACGCCGCCGGCCTTGTTGATCAGCTCCGCTGCCACAGTGACCGATTGCTTCGCCATCTGACCTTCATATGCATAATCCCCGGTGATCGGCGCCTGCAAAGCGATTTTAATTGTTTTGCCCGATTGAGCAGTTCCGCAGCCTGCAAGGACCGCGAAGATCATCAAGCCAAAGACGGCGCTGAAAAATACAGCGTGTTTCCGCATCCCTCTTTCTTTTATCATGTTGTGTGCCTCCTTTCGTATCGTATAATGATGCATAAATATTCGCAAGCTTTTTTTTATCTTTTTCTTGACAGGTTTTGAATGTGGTACTAGCCTTTTGGCAAATGGCAGGAGAATTCTGTCAGCACAACAAGAAGGTACTTGATGCCGCGAATTGAATCACATCCCATATTGGCTGTTGAAAAGACAAAAAAAGATGTCGGTTTTCTTTTCAATGGAGAAGCTGTCAGGGGGCTCGAAGGCGAGCCCGTTTCCTCAGCGCTCATAGCGCTGGGATTTTTCGAGTTTTCGCGTCACCCCAAAGATTCGGCTCCCCAGGGGCTTTTCTGCGCAAACGGGCAATGCAGCCAGTGCACGGTCCTTATCGATGGAATACCGAGAAAATCCTGTGTGACCCCGCTTGAGGAAGGAATGGATGTCCGTACTCTCAAGGGACTTCCGGTGCTTCCGGAAACAGACATGCCGCTGAAGCAGGCTGAAAGGCGTACTATCCATACGGATATCGTCGTTAT
Organism: uncultured Treponemataceae bacterium; assembly: GCA_964654405.1. Classification (GTDB taxonomy): domain Bacteria; phylum Spirochaetota; class Spirochaetia; order Treponematales; family Rectinemataceae; genus JAJTBL01. Next base: position 623 of record CAZZJJ010000184.1, on the reverse strand, counting down.
CGGGGCCGGACCCTCGGGTCTCTCCGCAGCTTACGAACTCGGCAAGATGGGTTTTCAGGTTCTGCTGGCGGATGACAAGGAAAAGCTTGGCGGAAAGCTCGTTTTGCAAACTCACAAATTTTTCGGGTCGGAAGAGGATTGTTACGCCGGCGTTCGGGGCATCGATATAGCAGCTATCCTTGAGGAAAAGCTTTCCAGAATGCCGAATGTCACTATTTTACGGAATTCCCCCGTTGTCGCGATTTTCAAGGATAGAAAAGCGGGTATTTACAAAGGATATTCGTCCTATCTTTTAGTCGAATTTACAGCGCTGGTGGTCGCGGCAGGCGCTCGAGAAAAAAATATATTATTCCCTGGCAATGATTTACCTGGTGTATACGGAGCAGGGGCCTTCCAGACTCTGGTTAACAGGGACCTTGTCAAGCCCGCTCGCAGGATACTCATAGTCGGCTCCGGAAATGTCGGCCTCATTGCGGCATACCATGCGCTCCAGGCAGGCATCCAAGTGGCAGGCATTTTCGAAATCATGGGTAGAATCAACGGCTACAAGGTTCATGCCGATAAAATTCGAAGAATGGGCGTGCCGATTCACCTGAACACGACGATTCTCCGGGCGGAAGGCG
>CAZZJJ010000183.1:0-3524 GCA_964654405.1 uncultured Treponemataceae bacterium | reverse complement strand
GTTATGATGGTCATATAGCTGACCCAGGCAAGCACGAAATATCGAAGATATCTGAGCCACCGGTCGATTTTTTTCGGGATAAAATAGTTATATCGTTTGCCGAAAAGTTTCTTTCCGAGTTTTCCGAGCCATTCCTGGAAGGTGCCGAACGGACAGACCCAGCCGCAGATGACCGGTCCAAAGAGCAGTGCCAGCAAGAGCCCTACCACCGCAAGAACTACCGAAGATTCATGCACTTTTTTGACGAGGGTGCCGGTGCTGATCAGCTGATAGAATGAAACAACACCCCCGAACGGGCAGATCGCATGCAATGAAGCATCGGGGATAGGAATTTGTATTCCATTTTCAGCTAAAACCGAGAGGGTTGCGGTGACCGCAACCAGAATGAAAAACGCTGCCTGGACAATGTGCCGGATATTCCGGACATTTTTTCTTTTTAATACCGCTGTTTTTTGGGGCATTTCTTTCCTCCTTGCGCCAGATAGCTTTATAATAGCAATTATCATGCCAATTACTGATTTCTTTGTTTTTTATTATTTATTCAGATTTTTTCATAATTTTGTGGTTAACCCTGTCCAATAAAACCAGTTTATCGGGACACCGCATATCCTTTTTTGATAGACAGCTATACATGCTCCTTCTGAAATTCTGAATCCTGCAGGAATCTGGGCAAAAATTGCATTTCTTTTTCAAAAAAAAGTATAGTTTTTTCCCATGCTGAATGCCAGTCCACATATGAAACATTCGATTTCAGTTTTTTTGAGTAATTCAGTACATTATTACGCATGAGGGATTATTATGGAGAATAAAAATTACAAGACAGCGATTCTAGCCGGCGGTTGTTTCTGGTGTCTTGAAGCGGCTTTTGAAAAAGTGCAAGGCGTGGTTGATGTTCAATCGGGCTATTGCGGCGGTGAAACGGAAAATCCAACCTATGATCAGGTATGTGCGGGAATGACGGGGCACGCCGAATCGGTTCGGATTACCTTCGATCCGGAAAAAATTTCATATGAGAGAATTCTGGCCTTGTTCTGGAAAATTCATGACCCAACCACAAAAAACCGGCAGGGAGCCGATGTTGGCGAACAATATCGCTCGGTTATTTTTTATCTCGATGATGAACAGAAGCGCGTTGCCGAGGCATCACTGCGGGCTGAGCAGGGAAAACTGCCGGCACCGATTGTAACGCAGATAGTTCCGGCATCCAGGTTCTGGAAGGCTGAAGACTGGCATCAGGATTACTATCGGGCCAACCCCCAAGCGCCCTACTGCCGATTTGTCATCGAACCAAAATTGAAGAAGTTCGAAACAGCCTAAAACTCTTCAATGCCCTTTGCCCAGCGCCATGTCTATGCCATGGCGGAGCAAAGGAGCAAGAAGCTGCGCATGGAATTGAGCTCCTGACACACTGCCGGGAAAATTCACAATATATTGTGTTCCTTTCATGCCGCAGACGCCCCGTGAAAAAACGGCAAACGGTGTCTGCTCAAGTGACTTGAGTCGGAAATATTCAGCAAGACCCGGAGTCAGGCGGTCGCAATAAGCCAGCGTAGCTTCCGGAGTCTGGTCTCGGGGCGAAGGTCCCGTGCCGCCTGTGGTTATGATCCAGTCTGCATCGATATGCTGTTTGAGCGCCGATAGAACATTTTCCTTCCCATCAGGCACTATGTGCCGTATAACGACAATCTCTGAATCATACCCACGAAGAATTTTTTCTATGGCAGGACCCGACTGATCTTCATAGGTGCCGCGCGAAGCTCTGTCAGATATGGTAATGACCGCGATCTTCATTGCGAATTATTCCTCCCTTGATGACTCTGGCAAAAATCCCCTTTCTGGGCATGACACAGTCGCCGACCAGTCGGCGGATTTCACAGGATGTGTGACACTCTTTGCCAATTTTTGATACTTCAAGTACAGCCTCGCCGATTTCAAGCTTTGTGCCGATTGGAAGCAGATGCAGGGCGACACCGCGGGTTGTAATATTTTCGGCAAAATCCCCCGGCGCGAGGCTGGTCAAGCCTCCGACAACGGGACAGCCGTTTTTTGCCAGCTGGGAGGATGCAAGTTCAATTTCCTCCATGGCGAGGAATGAAATCTGCCGGTTCTCAATGAGCCCCGCATGAGCATCCCCTTCAATCCCTTTGCCGGGAACTACGGTGATGGATGGAACAGGTTTTTTCCGGGTTCCGGTTGCGCTCGAAACATTCAGCGAAACAATTTCGAATTCGCCTTCTGAATGAATGATGCTGTTCATATAGTCTGCTCCTTTGTTTTTTCCAAAAGCCGGACACTCTCGATATGCATTGCCGTATCAACCGCTTTGCACATGTCATAGATGGTGAGAGCGGCTATCGTGACCGCTGTGAGAGACTCCATTTCTATGCCTGTTTTATCGGTGCAGACTGAACGTGCCGTTATGAGGATGCCATCCTCTTCGACAGAAAAATTAACTTCGACATGTTCGATCTCAATCAAATGCGTGAGAGGTATCAAGTCAGAACAGCGCTTTGCAGCCATGATGCCGGCAATTCGCGCAGTCGCGAGAACATTTCCCTTCGCAATCGTGTTGGTTTGGATTTTTTTAATAGTGAGGGGAGAAAGATAAATTTTCCCTTGCGCGGCTGCCGTCCGTCTGACTCGCGGTTTTTGAGAAACATCAACCATCCGTGCGTTGCCGTTCTCATCCAAATGTGTAAAATCTGCCGCCATTTCATACCTCCTCGAATATTATCCGCCGATTTTTCCAACTGAGTATGTTGAACTGGTCGTTCCATGAGCTGGTTTCAATTTGATTATTGTACTGATACTGCCTTCAATGTTCTGAAAATCTACAGGAATTGAGATGTCGGATTGCAGGCATGCGCGCAAAGTGCCATCAGCGAGAAGCCTGATTCTGTTGCACGTTGCGCAGGGAGGCGGCCGATCGAATTCATGAGCGTCCGTCTTCATGGATTGCAGAGAATAACGGGCAATGGTCTGGAATGCCGCGTTTTTCTGTCTCGCAAATTTTTTCAGGGCTTCAATTTCAGCATTCGAAGTGTCTTCCATCACGACAGTATTGATTTTAACGGCTAGACCAGCCGCAAGCGCTGCGTCAATTCCTGCCAGTACATCTTCAATTATGCCGCGCCTGGTCAATCGCGCATAACGCTCTGGATCGAGTGTGTCGAGCGAAATATTGACAGAGTCGAGGCCTGCCGAAACAAGCTGTCCTGCAAGGGGAGCTAGCAAAGTGCCATTGGTTGTCATTGCCAGCGTTTTTAGGCCGGGAATTTTCCTCAGTTTGGCAACCAGATCGGCAATTCCCTTGCGGGCCAGCGGTTCTCCGCCTGTCAGCCTGATTTTGTCAATGCCGAGCCTGACCGCTGTTATAGCTATTGTTTCGATTTGCTCAAAGCTAAGAATCGCGTTATGCGGCACAAGTTCGATACCTTCTTCCGGCATGCAATAGATGCAGCGGAGATTGCATCGATCCGTGACCGAGATTCGCAGGTAATGAATGTTACGGCCGAATGAGTCTA
>CAZZJJ010000182.1:819-3575 GCA_964654405.1 uncultured Treponemataceae bacterium | reverse complement strand
GAAATACTTTGCATATCCATGCTTGACAGCCATATTCGAATTATACGATTATACAATAAATGCATTGATGGAGAAGAGTATCAGGACTTTCTCCGGCACGAGAGAAGAACCCCGGTGAGGCAGCATAAATTCATCCTGCTTCCGTGGCTGGAAGGGTTCTGCCGGAAACCTTGAGAAAACCACTCCGGAGCAGTCAGGAGGAACAGGCATGAAAGCCTCAGTATTTCTGAACGGCAGCCACCGTTAGCGGCGACGAGTGCGGTCCCTGTCGCGGGGAACCGAAGTAAGGTGGAATCGCGGATTTTTGTGTGATGAGAGGCTCCAGAAAGCCCCCACGGAATTCGTCCTTACCGGCAAGCAGGCCTTGCCATGGGGGATGAATTGCGCTGGGGGCTTCTGTTTTTCAGGATGCAGGACCAGCAAAAGCGCGGTAAATCCAATTCGATATAATATAGAAAGGAGTTACGTATGGCAGTTGATGTTGAAAGAATGCGTCATTCATCGGCCCATGTTCTCGCGGAAGCCGTTCTCAGGCTCTTCCCCGGGACAAAGGTTGGCATCGGTCCAGCTATTGACGATGGTTTTTACTATGATTTTCTTTTCGCGACCCCCATTACCAATGAAGACCTCCCGGCCATCGAAAAGGAAATGCGGAGAATCATCGCGGGCAATCATCCCTTTGTCCGCCGTGAAGTGAGCAAGGATGAGGCGCGGAAGCTCTTTGCCGATCAGCCATTCAAGCTCGAACTGATCGAAGGTCTGGAAGAAGGAACCATTTCCGTCTATGAGCAGGACGGCTTTCTTGACCTCTGCAGGGGACCTCATGTCGAGACGACCAGGGACATCCGCCCGGATGCGTTCAAGCTTCGCACGATCGCCGGTGCATATTGGCGCGGTGATGAAAAGCGGCCGATGCTCACCCGCATCTATGCCTACGCCTTTGCGAGCAAAGCTGAACTGGAAGCGCACCTGAAGATGCTCGAAGAAGCCGAGCGGCGTGATAACCGCAAGCTGGGCAAGGAACTTGATCTTTTCTCGACCCATGAGGAAGCAGGCCCCGGACTCATCTACTGGCACCCGAAAGGCGGGCGCTTCAGGGTGGAGCTTGAAAAATGGTGGCGGGACGAGCACTTCAAAAACGGCTACGAAATTCTCTTCACTCCCCATATTGGGAAAAGCTGGCTGTGGGAAACCTCGGGACACCTTGGCTTCTATAAGGGCAACATGTACTCACCGATGACCATCGATGAGGAGGACTATTACATCAAGCCGATGAATTGTCCTTTCCATATAATGATTTACAAGAATTCGACCCATTCTTACCGCGACCTTCCCCTGCGGTGGGCCGAGCTCGGCACCGTTTATCGCTACGAGCGATCGGGCGTTTTGCACGGTTTGATGCGGGTGCGCGGCTTTACCCAGGACGATGCCCATATCATCTGCACGCCGGAGCAGATCGAAGACGAAATTGCCGAGGTTCTGCGGTTCTCGCTTGCCATGTGGAAGACGCTTGGGTTCAAGCAAATCAAAGCTTATCTGGCAACCCGTCCGCAGGATTCGGTTGGAGAACCGGCTCGCTGGGATCAGGCGCTTGAATCGCTCCGAAAGGCAGTTGAAAAAGAAGGGCTTGCCTATGAAGTGGACGAAGGTGGCGGTGCGTTCTATGGCCCCAAGATCGACCTCAAAATCAAGGATGCCATCGGCCGAGAATGGCAGATGACCACCATCCAATTCGATTTCAACCTGCCCGAGCGCTTTGACATGACCTATACCGACAGGGACGGTCAGCTCAAGCGGCCCTACATGGTACATCGAGCCTTGCTGGGATCCATCGAGCGATTCTTCGGCGTCTTTATAGAGCACTATGCCGGCGCTTTCCCGCTCTGGCTCTGCCCCGAGCAGGTTGCGGTTATTCCCGTCGCGCCTACCTTCTCTGATTATGCCAAGAAGATTGCGGATGAGCTGAAAAAACGCGATATCAGGGCCAAAGCGATGCTTTCCGATGAGCGGATGAACGCGAAAATCAGAGACGCACAGAATCAGAAGATTCCTTACATGCTGGTTGTCGGCCAGAAAGAAATGGAAGAAAACCAGGTTTCGATCCGCTATCGTGACGGCAGGCAGGAAAATGGTGTGAGCTTTGAGCGTTTTGTCGGCCAGGTGCTGGACAAGATTGCGACAAAAGCGCTGGATCTCTGATTTTGATTTACATTTGATCAGCGTATTTTTCTGCACAAAATGCGGAAAAGCTGATATAGTATGAAAAGGAGCTGGTTTTCGATGGCTTTTTAAAAGAACCAGCTCCATGAATAACCGGATAACCGAAACGGCCGTGCTTTTCCTGGAAAACGGGCACCAGAAGGACCGGTTACCTATGAAGAAAGAAGGAGCGCGAAATTATGGCAGAGCTGAGTACCTGGTTCATGGGATTGAAATTGAAAAATCCGCTTGTTGTTGCCGCTTCAGGCCTTACCAGCACTCCGGAGGGAGTCGATAAGGCAGTCCAGGCCGGTGCTGGTGCAGTGGTTCTGAAATCGCTGTTCGAGGAACAGATTCTGGCCGAACTCGGCTCGGAAGCGCAGGGGCTTGATCTGGACGCCTATCCCGATGCCGAGGCTTTTGTCAGCCGGACAGCTTGGGAAGAGGGCACGGAAAGGTATCTGGACCTTGTCAGAAAGGCCAAAGAGAAGGCGCAGGACATCCCTGTTTTTGCGAGCATCAACTGCGTTGGAACCGGAAAGTGGGCAAATTTCGCC
>CAZZJJ010000182.1:0-804 GCA_964654405.1 uncultured Treponemataceae bacterium | reverse complement strand
GAGAAATCGAAAAAGCGGGAGCTGATGCGATCGAATTAAACATCGCCTTCATGCCATTTTCCACCGCCGCCAGCGCGAAGGAAATTGAAGAACACATTCTCTCGACTATCAAGGAAGTGCGGCTCTCCACAAGGCTGCCCATCGAGGTAAAGCTTGGCCAGCAGTATTCGAGCCTGCCGAACCTCGCCAAATCCATCGCGAGAGAACAGGCGAATGCGCTGGTGCTCTTCAATCGATTCTATAAATTCGACATCGATATTACCGGCATGAAGCTGACAAGCGCTCCGGTAACCAGTTCGCCGGACGAGTACCATGAAAGTCTCCGGTGGATTTCTCTGCTCTTCCAGCGAGCGGGCATCGAATTGTCGGCTGCGACCGGCATTCATTCCGCGCAAACCGCGCTGAAATTCCTGCTTGCCGGCGCAAGCACCTTCCAGGTTTGCTCCGGAATTTACAAAAATGGCTGGAAATTTGTCAGCGGCATGCTGGATGACCTTAGCGCGCTGATGGATGAACAGGGTTTTGCTTCGGTGGATGCGGTGCGCGGCAGACTGTCTGCCCACAATGCCCAGAAGCCTGAAGAATATCTGCGGCTTCAATACATCAAGGCTCTGACCGGTATCAACTGAACATGCCGGTTTGCGCCGTTCGCTGGGAACGTGGCTGTCACTCTGCGTGACGGCCTTTTTTTTTACAATCATGGGATATGCTGTGCTGAAATCCCTGCCGCTCTTGGCAAGGCTTTAGCCGGTCCTTCAATTTTCATTCAGAAAAAAAACAGGTGTTAGCCTGAGGTTTTTTATT
>CAZZJJ010000181.1:0-3621 GCA_964654405.1 uncultured Treponemataceae bacterium | reverse complement strand
TTAAGTCGACAATCGTGCCTGCTTCGGCATAAGCGCCTAAAATCAGAAGATTCAGCTGAAGCCCGACCTTCGCTTGATAGATATACGGCGAATACAACTGAATATCGAATTGCTTGTTGCCAAGATCATCAGGAAGATAGGTCAGGTCGATCATGGGTGCCAGGCCTCCATAGAGGGTCAGCGGTTTCATTCTCAGGTTGACGAGCAAGAAAGGCAAAATCTGCGCATACTCGATGTCCTGATAATGAGCAATCAGGAATTTGGCATTTTCGACAGGGTCCATATAGCTGGTGAGGCTCGGGGTTATAACCATGAGGTCAAAGCCCAGAAACCCCTCACCGACGCTCCGGATTGTCGCGCCGAAGAAATCTCGCTGAAATCCCGCCTGTTCCTTGGCGTAATTGACTCCAAAAAAAAAAAAAAAAAGCGGCGCGGCAATGAGCACCGCGACTATCAGCGCAATACATCTCTTTTTCATGGAAGCCTCCTTCAAGGGTCAGCTATCGCCTGCTGTTAGGCATTTAAATGTATCCATAGATAAGCATAAGGCATTCCAGAATAAATGCAATGGTTAATTCCAAAAATTATTCTTTTTTATTTAAGATCGATGCGTATCCAAAAGCCAGGCGGATTTTGACAAAGCATCCTATTCTAACTTTAAAATCTCAGCTGCAACCTGCCTTGCTCTGGCTTTCAGAAAACCAGCCAATTTTTCAGCCGCAATGGGCAGGTCAGAACCTTCGCTTCCTTCCGGCGCATAGATGACAGCCAGCAAATTCCGGGCTCCTTCAAAAATCTTGGTCGCCATGGAATCCCTGACCGGATTGGCTGTTGGCAGCCAATCGGCGCCGGCCTTACGGTAAATGCAGAGGAGATCCGTGACATTGATTTCCTGCCCGCCAGCGTTGAAAATAAAAGCATCGCCGGCTTTGCCCCGCCTCAGCAACAAATCAGATCCAGCCTTATCCAAATCGATAATGCTGATGGGATAACCGGCGGCAAGACTCACCAAATTCGCAGCATCCACAAAATAATTCACCCTTGGAAAATCCCCTTCAAGCATTGCCTGCAGAAGATATTCGCTGGAGGGTTTGGCGCGGCCTGCCGGTTTGTAACTGCCATGCCGCAGCATGTCGCGGACCGCTTTTTTCCGTGATGGTGAAACAAGAGATTCGCCCGACGCGAGACAGCGCTGAAGTTCATCCTGAAATACCTGCTCAAAGGAGTATGGTTCCCAAGAAACACCCTGCGCTTCCACCACTGCAGCGATGATATTTGCAAGGCTTCTGTCATTATCGAATGAAAATTGTGTTAGCATAGTTTTTCTCCCGTTTACGCCTCATTTTCTCAGTTTCAGACTGCATTTTGTTCGGCTTGGATGGCTTTGAGGCAAATTCAAAGCCTGTCTGCATCGAATCGTCAAGAATAGCCGGCAGAATATTCATGGCAAACTGAAAGAAAAATGCAATTGCGTTTTATCTGCGGATAATTCATACTAAACAAAAATGGAGGAACGACTGTGGTCAAATTCCTGAAACAGCCAATGATGCGGAAAGTTCTCTATTCGCTTGTACCCCTGTATCTCTATGCACTCTGGATGTATGGCTACCGGGTAATCCTGTCGGCAGCTGTCGTGTTTCTGCTCGGAGTCGGCACCGAGTGGCTTTTTGAACGCAAAAAATCAGGTAAAGTGAGCGAGGCGGTTCTGGTCACCTGTGCGCTCTTCGCCCTCGCCTTTCCGCCCAAAACTCCGCTCTGGATCCTTGGTGTCGGCATCATATTTGCCGTTTCCATGGCAAAAGGCGTATACGGCGGTTTTGGAAGGAACATTTTCAACCCGGCCATAGCGGGCAGAGCGTTTGTCTATATTTCGTTTGCCGTCGTGCTCTCTGCCAGCTACACGAGTTTTGGCAATTTCGGGATTGGTGCGGTCGATGTCGTCGCCAGCGCGACTCCTCTGGGTGTCATGCGCCAGGGCGGGCAGGTTCCGATACTCAACCTGCTTCTTGGCCAGCGCTCTGGAGCAATGGGCGAAGGGATGGTATTGCTGGTCATCGCAGCTGCCATCTATCTTATCGCGACAAAAACAGCCAGCTGGCGAATCATCCTCTCATCGGTACTGGCAGGCGCGGTTCTCAACGCCATTCTGTATTACAGCGGTGTCAAACGAGCCTTGCCGATGGAAAGCCTGCTCGCCGGTTCTTTTCTCTATGTTTCAGTGTTCATGGCAACCGACCCTGTTTCGGCACCGAAAAAGCAGCTCTCCCATTATTTGTACGGCGCGCTGATTGGCGCTACGATCATCATCATCAGAACATTCTCGGCATTCCCGGAAGGCACCAGCTTTGCCCTTCTCTTCGGCAACACCTTTGCCAACCTGATAGACATTGCGGTCGATTCGGCCAAAAAACCCGGTCCCGCGAAACAGGGAGGCACTAAATGAAATTCAAAAAAGAATCGATTGGGTATGTAGTCATCTTCACATTCATCGTGTGCGTCGCCTTTGTCATTCTGCTTTCAGTCGCCAACCAGCTGACGCTTGACCGAGTCAAGGCAAATAAGAGCTATGAGTCGCACTTTGCGGTTCTGAGCGCCTTCGGTCTCGCCGACGGAAACACCCCCAAGGATCAGGTCGAATCTATCTATGCAGCTTCAATAAAGGAGCTTGCGGCGGCAGATCCTGGTGTCTCTGCCTATTCAGCCGATATCGATGGAACGAACTACCTTGCGGTCAAGCTGACCAATCCGGGGCTGTGGGGGCCGATTACCGGAATTCTCGCAGCGGATATCAAAGCTGAGCGGATCCGCGGATTTGCTATTCTGGATCAGCAGGAAACGCCCGGTTTGGGAGGTCGAATTTCCGAACCATGGTTCACCGCCCAATTTAAGAATGAAAAAGTCGCGGGAGATGGAAAGATCGCGGTAATTCAGGGTTCCGGGAAAGGGGATCCTGACAGTGAAAACGGACAGGTCGACGCGATAACCGGAGCGAGCCGCACGTCCGACTTTGTCAAAACACTCGTCAACAAATCCCTGGATCAAATCCGGAAGATTGGAGGCAGTCTATGAGCCCCGCGAAAAAAGTCATGAAAGATGGGTTGTGGAGCAATAACCCCATATTCGTTCAAGTGCTCGGCATCTGCTCGACACTGGCAGTTACCAATAATCTGCGGAATACACTCATCATGGTGCTGGGTGTTACCTTTGCCACCGCCATGGGAAGCATGACTCTGTCCTTTCTCAAGGATCTGATTCCCAGGAAAGTGCGCATGATTGTGCAGGTTCTGGTGCTTTCATTCTATGTCATCATCATCGACATCCTGCTGAGAGCCTACCAACCGGCGATTTCCAAGCAATTGGGGCCTTATGTCGGACTGATTATCACCAACTGTATCCTCATGGGCCGCGCCGAAGCTTTTGCAGCGGCTAATAAAGCTGGCTTGTCCTTTATCGACGGTATCGCCAATGGGCTCGGCTACGGCTGGGTTCTGATTTCCATTGCCTTTATCCGCGAATTTCTGGGATTCGGAAGCTTGTTCGGCATCAAACTGGCTGGGGATCAGTTCACCCCCTGGACTATCATGGTCATGGCTCCGAGCGCTTTCTTCCTCGTAGCCATCG
>CAZZJJ010000180.1:0-3641 GCA_964654405.1 uncultured Treponemataceae bacterium | reverse complement strand
AATCGTTCGCGATGGATCTGCCAAGCAGATAGTCTCTGACAGCGCCTCCGACAATGTACGCTTTTTTTCCGCTTTTTTCGATTTTTTCTATAAGGAAGAGAATTTCGTGGGGTATTCTGAACTTTCGAAGTCTCATGCGATGCAACCTTTTAAAAAGCCTGCGGGCGGGAGCTTAGGGCTCGCCAACTCTTCTTGCGGCGTCAGCATCTCACGCTGCACCCTGCCAGAGCCACTACCCGCATCCTCAATGAGAATAGCCGAAAAATCCTTACGTTGTCCATCATGGCGGGATGATGGGCATTGACAAGACAGGGCAAGTTCAAGGAACATAGCCCAATGAATTGCCTTGTCATAACCGGAGGGGATGCCCCCAAAGCTGAAACATTGCGGCTCTTATCCGCTCGCTGCCAGCTTGTAATTGCGGCGGATTCTGGGATAGATACCGCGGTATCCGCTTCAATAATTCCGGATGTGGCAGTCGGTGATTTTGACAGTACCGCGTATTCAATTGCTTCTATCGCATCGCAAGGTGTTTCAGTTGTACGGTATCCAGAAGACAAGGATGATACGGATACAGAAATCGCCCTCAGACTGGCGCGGGAAAAAGGCGCTGATTATATCATTCTGGCTGGCGCGGGAGGGGGGCGGCTGGATCATCTTCTGGCAGTTTTTACAATATTTTCTCGCAGGTTTCACCCGGACGAATGGCAGACGAAAGAGGATTCGATATTTTGCGTACCGATTGGAATGACTAAGCATTTTAAAGCTGCAGAGCAGTCGTTTGTTTCCATTTTCCCGCTCGGAGAAAGTTCAGCGGGGATGCGTTCAAAAAATCTAAAATGGGCACTCGATGGGCTTATCTGGGATAGAGGCTCTTTTGGCATCAGCAATCGATGTGTCGGTCCTGAATTTTCAGTCACCGCTGGAACGTGTCCGCTTCTTGTGATCACACCATCAGGAACCGAAAGCTTTTAAAAGAAGCTCTCGCGTTTCAAGCGGATTCTGAACCAGAACTTTTTTCCCGCCTAAAAGTTCAGCTATACCTATTTCATTACTGTATCTCGGGATAATGTGCATGTGTAGGTGTTCGATGCTTGCTCCTGCGGCAAGTCCCATGTTGAATCCAATGTTGTAGCCTGCTGGCCTATATAACGAATCGAGAACACCCAGGCATTTGTCCTGCGTGTTGAACAGATCAGACTTTTCCTCGTCTGTCAGTTGGCGGACATCGATGCAATGCCGTTTGGGGAAAACCAGAAGGTGGCCTGGATTGTATGGATAAAGGTTGAGCGAAACCAGCATGGTTCCCCGCTCATAAACGATAAGGTTTTCAACCTCATCTGAACCTGTGCCGACCAGGCACAAAATACAGCCTGCCGGACGCTTGCCCTTGAGATAGCCCAGTTTATTGAAATTAAAGAAGTATTCCATCAAAACTCCTGTTGTACAGGCTTGTTCCATGATATCATTATTCCATGGAAAATCCAGTGGAAAATCCGAATCTGCAGGATTCTAATCTTGAGGATTCGAATCTTGAGGAGAATAAGAATAAGCCGCCTTCGGTTTTGCCAGGGGAGCAGATAGCCGACAAAACCGGGACGAAAATTGTCAAAGCGAGAAAAATATTTTCATTTATCGTTATTTTCAGTGCCCTTGTTTCAGTCGCAGTGTTGATATTATTCAATACAGGTTCAGAATCCAGTCTGCCTTTTTGGACGCTGCAAACCAGGACTCAGGCGCTGCTTGCGGCGGTGGTATTCTTCGTTCTGATGACGGCAGGGAAATTCTTTATCGGACTTTATTATCGAATATTTAAGCTTGAAAAAACATCCTGGATGAATCTTGCAGGGCTTCTTGTATTGGTTGCAATCAGCCTTGTGTTTTTTCTGCTTGCTTCAATCGTCATTACGTTGGCAAAGGGATACGTATTCTGACCTTTGTATGAAAACAATAACAGAACAACCTTGACCGGTCAAAGATCATCCCGCTATACTTGAATTTTATTTATGCATGAATTACAGACAAAGTTTTAAAAGCGGCTAAGTCTCTTTTAAAATAATCAAGGAGTTCGACATGGAAGTTCGTGTTCGATATGCGCCATCTCCAACGGGCAACCAGCATATTGGCGGGGTGAGAACCGCGCTCATCAATTATCTTTTCGCACACTCGACAGGCGGGAAATTCATATTGAGGCTGGAAGATACGGATAGGACCCGATATTCGGAAGAGTATGTCCGCAACCTTTACGATACTTTCAAATGGCTTGGATTCTATTGGGATGAGGGTCCTGATGTCGGCGGACCAGCGGGACCGTATGTCCAGTCAGAACGCTTCGATCTTTACCGAAAATATGCAGAACAGCTCGTACAAATGGACAAGGCATATTATTGCTTCTGTGACGAAGACAGGCTTCAGAAACTGCGTGAAGAACAGCAGGCAAGCAAAACTGGTGAACAGGGATACGATCGGCACTGCCGCAGTCTCTCTCCAGAAGAAGTCAAAGAAAAACTAGAACAGAAGACGGGCTATGTCATCCGATTGAAGATTCCTCTTGAAGGAACGACGGTATTTCACGACAGCCTCCTTGGCAGGATAGAATGGAAAAACTCCGACATAAGCCCTGATCCAGTGCTTTTAAAGTCTGATGGTTTTCCTACCTATCACCTTGCCAATGTCGTTGATGATCATCTCATGGGAATCACCCATGTCATGCGGGCGCAGGAGTGGATTCCTTCTGCGCCGCTGCACAAGATCATGTATGACGCGTTCGGATGGGAACAGCCTGAACTCTGCCATTTACCCATGGTGCTCGGTCAAGACGGCCACAAGCTGTCAAAACGTCATGGCGCGACATCGCTGAACGAGTTCAGAAAAGCCGGCTACCTGCCCGAAGCGCTTATCAATTATGTCGCCCAGCTTGGCTGCAGTTATGAAGATGGGCGGGATTTGTACACCTTGGATGAGCTCGAGCATCTGTTCAAAATCGAAAAACTGAACAAAGCTCCGGCCGTTTTCGATTACCAAAAGCTCGAATGGTTCAATGGCCAATATATCCGGCAGAAGCAGGATGCGGAACTTTCACAGCTGGTGCGTCCATTTCTCATTGACGCCGGCCTCAGAAAGGAATCGGACCCTGGCGCCGATGCCCTTGAGCTGAAAGCCATGGTGCTGGTCAAAGAGCGGCTCAAGCTGTTGTCTGAAGCGCCAGCCATGATGGCGTACCTCTACAAAAAACCCCAGCTGCCCGAGGCAAAAGAATTCCTTCCGAAAAAGCTGGATCTAGCCGCTACCATAGAAATGCTGAAACGCGACCTTCTCCTGGTCGATACGATTGATTTTTCTGATATTCTCAAAGCTGAAGAAGCCTTCAAGGAATACTCGGTCCGTGAAGGTGTCAAGCTCGGGGATCTGCTGATGCCATTGAGAGTCGCGGTAACTGGTGCCCGCGTCAGTCCGCCGCTGTTTGAATCCATCGGTATTCTTGGCGTAGAAGAGATAAAGGAAAGGATTCAGGTAGCAATCGAATGGCTCAGCAAGGCGCTGGAGCAATCAGGAACCGCTGAGGCTTGACCGCATATCCCAAATAACGGCATAGTACAAAAACCATACCTCTGAAGTATGGCAAGGAGTCAGCATGAGCG
>CAZZJJ010000179.1:0-3669 GCA_964654405.1 uncultured Treponemataceae bacterium | reverse complement strand
AAAGAACATCAGGGACCTGCATGGTAGCATAAACAGCCGGTCGTGTATACTGGGGGTACTCCAAAAGACCGCCGGAAAAACTCTCTTCCGTCAGCGATTCCCCCGATATGACGCCGGGATGCAGCCTGTAGACCGCATCTATAAGAACCATGGCCGCGACCTCTCCGCTGGACAGGACATAATCGCCGATTGATATTTCATCGGTGACTCTGGTGTCGATGATTCTCTGGTCGACACCTTCATACCTGCCGCACAGGATCACCAGCTGTTCTTCACGGGCAAGATCCTGAGCCATTGCTTGATTCAGCAATCGACCTGATGGAGTGACATATATGGTACGCACTCCTGGCGAGCCGGCAGACTCAAGCGCTTTGTCCAGCGGCTCAGGCTTCATCAGCATGCCAGCCCCGCCGCCGAACACTTCATCATCGCATTTGTGATGCCTGTCATGGGCAAAATCCCTGATATTGACCAGGGAGTATTGGATGATCCCCTTTTCAACCGCGCGCTTCATGATGGAAGCGCTGAAATACCCTTCCAGAATTTCCGGGAAAAGGCTCAAGACAGTAAATTTCATGAAAGAATCCAATCGACCAGAAGCTCCATGCTTCCGGCGCTTGTATCAACCTTTCCGATAAACTCGTTTCTGAAGGGAACGAGCACTGTCCTGCCGTCTTCAGGAAGCCGTGCTTCAAGCAGGGGGTCGGGGCCGCCATCAAGCACACTTGCGACAGTCGCCATGACAGTTCCTTGATAGACCAGATCCATGCCGACAAGATCACCGATATACCATTCATTGTCACGAAGGGGGCAGGCCTGCTCCCTGGGGACAACTATTTCCATGCCAACCAGCTCGCGGGCTGTTTCAGGGCTTTCAAACCCGATAAAAGCTATCGCGATACCCCAATCCCCCTCTTCAAAACCTCTGACTTTTAATTTGCGAGGTTTCGAAGATTGCTGGCTGGCAGATTGCGGCGGATACAGGAGAGCCTCTTTCAATTTGAGGATATGCCCATATTCGCCTGAAAAACTGTGCACCTTCAGATAGCCGTGGAGACCTCGGGGTGAACCGAGCCTGGCCACTGCCAGGGTGCGTTCTTCCGGATTCGCAACCATTACGGTTTTCAGTCCAGAATCTCCAGAATGACACGCTTGGACTGAGCGGACGCGCACGCGGACAGGATTGTCCGGATCGCCCGCGCAATCCTGCCATTCTTGCCGATAACTTTTCCGATATCGGCTTCGGCAACTTTCAGTTCAAGTATTGTCGATTTTTCGCCTTCGATTACCTTGATATCGACCGCATCAGGTTCATCAACGAGCGATTTGACAATATATTCGACAAGATCACGTTCCACGTAAGACTCCTTGACGGGAATATCGTACTCTCAGGCAGTACCCTTGCGGGTTTTTCAGCCGAGGCGGATATTCTTCTTGTTCAACAGAGAGCGGACCGTATCAGTCGGCTGGGCGCCCTTTGAGAGCCAATACTTTACACGCTCCTCATCGATCCTGATCTGTTTGTCTTCAGTCTCGATGGGATGATAGAGACCGACTTCTTCGATAGTCTTGCTGTCACGCGCTGAACGCGCATCCATAATGACAATTCGGTAATAAGGACGGGCTTTTGCGCCAAATTTCTTGAGCCTGATTTTAACGCTCACGGATTCCTCCTGGAAGAATTACGAAAATTGGATCCTGACTTTGATAATGCATCCCCGGAACAGGACCCGAATCGGGGAAAATATGCTCAAGATTTATAGCCTAATACCCCCGGAAAGTCAACTCGTCTGAAATCATGATTGCCCACGATGAAATTTCTAGATAGTATCGTCACATGCTTACCATTCAGCGCGGCTCTTTGCTGCTCGCCCCGATGGTCGGGATAACCAACCGGGCGTTCCGGACTCTTATAGCCGAAATCGGTGCACCGGATTACTTTTTTACTGAAATGGCAAGCGCTGAGGCATTCTGTGCAAGAGCGCAGTATGAAGAAGTCTATACCGATCCGCTCCCTGAACCATCCAGAACTTCCGTGCAGTTTTATGCGCGTTCGTCTGAATCCATGGCGCAGGCATGCAGAAGAATCAAGGAACGCCCTGAACATCTGAGGCCTGCTGGCATTGACATCAATCTCGCATGCTCAGCGCCGCACATAAGACGGCAGGGCGGCGGTTCAGCCTGGAGCACTGACGCTGAACAGACTTCCGAGCTTGTGGCAGCGGCGCGCGCGAACTGGGCGGGCATGCTCTCGGCAAAAATAAGAACCGGCCCGGATGACAATTATGACCGCCTTCTTCGCTTCGCTGCTGCACTTGCCAGTGCAGGCCTCGATTTTCTGACGCTGCATCCCCGAACAGACAGCCAGAAATTCAAAGGCACTCCCAACTGGGACTTGATCGGTAGGCTTTCCTGCGATCTATCAATACCGGTCATCGGCAATGGCGATATTAAAGACGCGATTTCTCTCCGCAGCCTTCGCACTGTGCAAAATCCCTATGCCTTCATGATAGGGAGACAAGCTGTGCGTGAGCCATGGATTTTCAGAACGCTGAAAATTCTGGAAAACAAGGATTCTCCCGATACGCGTGATATACAGGTTTCGTTTGATCGGCTGGCGATTGCCTGCCGTTTCATCGATTTAGTACAGAATCTGCTGCCTGAAAAATGGAAACTTGAAACCTTGCGGCGTTTTTTCGGGTATTTCACGGAAAGCTTTTCATTCGCGCATCATGCCAATGTCCTGCTTGCCAATTCAGACAATCCGATGCGATCAAAAGAGATTCTGGAGCGGTATTTTGAACAAGTGCCGCAAGACCGGTATGTGGTGATCGAATGATTGCCGAAAAACCTGAAAAAAGGATACACTAAGCCTGTGACAGACAGAATAGCCCAATTGCAAGAAAGACTGGCGGAACTGGACGCGCAGATTGCCAGCCCTGAAATTTTCAAGGACCAGGCCCGATACCGCGAAGTAATGAAAGAACGTTCAAAAGTTTCGGCAATTCTTTCTATTGATGAAAAATACCAGCAGATAGCAACCGAACTCTCGGATGCCGAGGCCATGGCTCGCCACGAAACAGATTCCGAACTGAAGGCAATGGCTGAAGAAGAAATCAGCGTACTCAAGGAAAAGGCGGAAGCCTGCAGACAGGAGCTTGAAAACCTTCTGGCGCCGAAAGATGAAATGGCGGATAAATCAGTAATTATGGAAATTCGGGCAGGAACTGGCGGCGAGGAAGCCGCGCTTTTTGCGGCTGACCTTTTCCGGATGTATTCGCGCTTTGCCGACATAAAAGGCTGGAAAGTCGAAGTCATGAGCGAAAGCGCAACCGAACTGGGCGGTTTCAAGGAAATTGTCTGTTCGATCGACGGAGAAGGGGTTTACGAGCAGTTGAAATGGGAATCCGGCGTTCACCGCGTGCAGCGGGTGCCTGCGACGGAAAATTCCGGCAGAATCCACACCAGTGCTGTCACGGTTGCCGTTTTGCCCGAGATGGAGGAAACGGAAATCGAAATACGGCAGGAGGATTTGCGCATTGATGTCATGCGCTCCGGCGGTCCGGGCGGGCAGAGTGTCAACACGACTGATTCGGCGGTGCGGATCACCCATCTTCCTTCTGGCATCGTTGTCCACTGCCAGGATGAAAAAAGCCAGATAAAGAACAA
>CAZZJJ010000178.1:0-3683 GCA_964654405.1 uncultured Treponemataceae bacterium | reverse complement strand
GGAAGATTGTCAGATCGAATTCGCTCCGCAGGCGGCGGATGAGTTCCATCAGCTCAAGCGATTCCTGCGGGTTCATGCCTGCGGCAGGCTCATCGAGCAAGAGCATCGAGGGCCGGGTTGCCAGCGCTCTGACGATTTCAAGGCGCCGCTGTTTTCCATAGGGCAGGCTGGTCGCCTTTTCATACGCAGCTGATTCAAGCCCCACTTCCTTCAGGAGCGTCATGGCGAATTCATGCGCTTCCTTTTCGCGCTTTCGATAGGCTGGCGTATGCAGGGTTGCGGCGAATATGCCGGAATTGATGCCGATATGACAGCCGACGAGGACATTCTCAAGAACGGTGAGCTCTTTGAAAAGGCGGATATTCTGGAAAGTCCGCGCGATCCCCAGTTCGGTTATCGAGTGCGGCTTGAATCCGGTTATGTCGATATTCTTGTACAGAACTTTCCCGCTGGTCGGATAGTACATGCCGGTGATGACATTGAACGCGGTTGTCTTGCCTGCGCCGTTCGGTCCGATAAGCCCGACA
The DNA here is from genome assembly GCA_964654405.1 of uncultured Treponemataceae bacterium. Classification (GTDB taxonomy): domain Bacteria; phylum Spirochaetota; class Spirochaetia; order Treponematales; family Rectinemataceae; genus JAJTBL01. The sequence goes on along the minus strand of CAZZJJ010000178.1, from coordinate 3,156 downwards.
ATTTCGTTTTTCCTAATTTCGATATTGAGCTCGGAAACCGCGGTGAGGCCGCCAAACTTCATGATGACATTGTCGGTTTTCAGCATGATTTCAGGCATGTCGACCTCCCTTCCTGGACTTGAGCTTGGACCAGAAGGCGCTGACCATGTCCCAGGAGAATTCCTTGCCGCCCATGAGCCCGCGCTGACGGAAAATGACGACTATCATCAGCATGATCGAGAAAACGACCATGCGGAGACCGGGGAGGCCGTTTGTCTTGATGATGATGAGATTCATCGGCTCATCGAGGAAACGCAGGATTTCCATCAGAAAGGTTACCACGATCGATGCAATAACTGATCCTGAAATGGAGCCTGTGCCGCCGAGAACGACAATCAGCAGAATGTTGAAAGTGAGCAGGAATGTGAACATTTTCGGGTCGATGGTGGTAATCATGTGTCCCAGCAAGGCGCCGCCGATACCGGCAATGAAGCTGGACACTGTGAACGATGTCACTTTTACCTTGAAGACATCGATGCCCATGGCCTCAGCCGCTAGCTCGTCATCACGTACCGCCTTCATGGCCCGTCCGTAGCTCGAACGCATCAAGAGGAACATGAATAAGGTAACCAAACCGGCAGCCGTCCACACAACAAAGGTCGTGGAAAAGCGGGGCAGTCCTTTCAGTCCCTGTGCTCCGTTGGTGATAGTCTGTGCGTTGGTTATCAGAACGCGGATGATTTCGGAAAAGCCAAGGGTTGCAATGGCCAGATAGTCATCACGAAGCCGGAGAACCGGCGCGCCGATGATAAAGCCAACAAAGGCGGCCGCCAGCCCTCCGATGATGATGGAAGGCAGGAACGGCAGAGTGATTCCTTTCAGGAAGGGAACCATCGGAGCCAGAAAGAAATTCATTTCCTTCAACTCGGGAGGCATGGTGAGAAGGGCGCAGACATAAGCGCCGACAGCCATGAATCCCGCGTGTCCCAGTGAAAAAAGGCCGGTAAAGCCATTCAGAAGATTCAGAGAAAGGGAGAGGACGATATAAATAGCGCACAGGTTGAAGACGCGCAGCGTAAACGCGTCAAAAAAACTGTCCGCCAGAAAGGCGAAAACCCCGAAAACCGCCAAGGCGATGAGGGTATAGGTCTGATGTTTTGTCAGTTTCATGGCTTACACCTTCTCGGTCTGTCGTTTGCCCAGCAGACCAGTGGGTTTGACCAGCAGCACAACAATGAGAAGAATGAAGGCAAAAGCATCGCGGTAGCCTGAAAGTGTCGGAAGGAAGGCGACAGTCATGATTTCGATAATGCCCAGAAGGAAACCGCCGAGAACAGCCCCGCCGATACTGCCGATTCCGCCGATAACCGCGGCAATAAAGCACTTCAGCCCCGGCATGATACCCATGAGCGGGTTCAGCTGAGGGTATTTGTAAGACCAGAGAATGCCGCCGAAAGCTGCCATGAGTGAACCAATACCGAAGGTAAAGGACACGATTTTATTGACATCAACGGCCATCAGGCGAGCAGCCTCGATATCCGTCGAAACCGCGCGCATCGCCATGCCGGTTTTCGTCCGGTGTACAATCCAGAGCAAAATGGCAAGCAGAGCGAACGTGAAAAGCGGTATTACGAGACTGACTGTTACGACTGATACCGAACCAAGCATGAGTACCTTTCCCATGACATCGGGAACGGTAACGCCTTTGGGCCGGCCGCCGAAAATCAGAACGCCCAGGTTTTCAATCAGGAAGGAGGCGCCGATGGCGCTGATCATGATGGAAATTCTGGGTGAATCCCGCAAAGGCCGATAAGCAATTCGTTCAAGCCCGATACCGAAAAACGCTGTCAGCACAATAGCAATGAGCAGTGATGCCCACCAGGGCAGGGCAACAAGGCTGACGCCATAAAACGCCACATAGGCACCCAGCATGAAAACATCGCCATGCGCAAAATTTATCAACCGCAGAATGCCATAGACCATCGTGTAACCGATGGCGATGAGCGCATAGAGACTGCCGAGCGACAGGGCATTGACAATATGCTGAAAAAGTAATGCTACAGTCATGCTTCCTCTATCTCGAAAAAACACGGGCCTGCGAGAAAGCGTCAGCTTTGACCAGGCCCGGTTTTGTTGAAAATTATGACATCCCGAAAAGCGCTTGCCGCTGGATTCCGGAATGTCCCGCCTTAATTAGGGCTGTACAGTCGCTAGATAGCTGAACGTGCCGTCTTTGACAGTTTTGATAACCGCGCTCTTGACAGCATCGCCTTCAGCATCGAGCGTGATCATGCCAGCAGCGCCGGGGAAGTTGGCGGTTTTAGCGATCTCGTCTCTGATCTTGACCTTGTCGAGGCTCTGTGCCTTTTCGATAGCAGCGCGGGCAACCAGGTATCCATCAAAGCCAAGGGCGGTAACAGCGGCCGGTTCTTTGTTGTACTTCTGGCGATATGCGTCGAGGAAGACTTTGGAAGTTTCAGTGATGGGAACTTCAGTCGCGAAGAATGTGGAGAAAACAGCGCCTTCAACAGCAGCCTTTCCGACATCGAGGAATTCAGGGGTTTCCCAGGTGTCGCCGCCGAGGAACGGCGTCTTGATACCCAGTTCGCGGGCCTGTTTGATGATGAGTGCGCTTTCGGTGAAGTTGCCCGGCGCGAAGATGACATCCGGTTTGAATTTCTTGATTTCAGTCAGCTGGGCGGCAAAGTCGGTGTCACCAGTATTGTAGTTGAGTTCCGCAAGGATGGAAGCGTCATCGCCAGTCAGCTGTTTGAAGCTGTCAACAAAGTATTTGGCGAGACCGACGGAATAATCGTTGGAAACTTCGCGGATGATGACGGCTTTCTTGGCGCCAAGCTCTTTGGCGGCATAGGTTGCCATGACGGTGCCCTGGAAAGGATCCAGGAAGCAGACGCGGAAATAGTATTCATTGCCCTTGGTTACGAGGGGGTTGGTGCAGGAGAGTCCGACAGCGGGAGTCTTGGCCTGCTTGACAATGGGACCGGCTGCCATGGAGAGCGAAGAGCCCCACGAACCAAGAACGACGTGGACTTTGTCTTTGTCGACAAGGCGCTGGGCGGCGTTGGCTGCTTCAACTTTGTCGGACTTATTGTCCGCAATTACCAGTTCAATCTTGTACTCTTTTCCGCCAACGGTGACTGTAGGATACAGCTCATT
>CAZZJJ010000177.1:0-3741 GCA_964654405.1 uncultured Treponemataceae bacterium | reverse complement strand
CCAACCTTTGTCATCGACGCGCCGGGCGGCGGCGGGAAAATCCCTGTCATGCCCGACTATCTGATAACTTCGAACGAAAAGCGCGTCATCCTCCGCAATTACGAAGGCGTCATTACTACGTATGACGAGCCGCATTTCTATGAAGAAGACTGCGGGCAGTGCCGCATTTGCTTTGACGAACCATGGCTGAAGCCAACCTGCGGCGTCGCGAGATTGCTCGATGGCCAGGAGAAAGTCCTCGAACCGAAAAATCTTGCCCGTGTTGCGCGCTCGCATCATCATGACGACGTCTAGAGGCTGAAGATGCTCCCCGGAGCCTGGCTTTTCATCGACAGTGTCAATCTCGTTACCGGTCCCGGGGCGGCTTCAGGAAAAACCACCTTTGCGCGGAACGCGATTGCGGCACTCCATGCCCAAAATCATTCAGTCGCTGTTCTCGCGGTGGGGCTGGAAGGCGACCGCACTGCAAGAATTGCGGCGGGAGCTTCTGCCGGACTTCCTGCGGGGGCTGGCTGGGGAAAAAGAGCTCTTGCTGCTGCCTCGCAATTTTCATTTCAGCCTGGAGATGTTTTTCTGACAACAAGCGCCTATCTTGAGGCGGCAGACTGCCAGCCTGAAATTCTGGATGTTCTTCCAGGTTCAAGCGCTTTGGGCAGGCTCGCTCTGGCGCGGGCGCGTCGCGGCGGTTCAGCGGCGCTGGTCGGACCGGAACACAATGAATATCTTGCGCTCGCGGTGAGCAGAATACTAGACAACCAGTGGGCTTCGACAATTTTTATCGATGGCGCGCTGAATCGCATAACGCAGGCGGCATCGGTCAGCAATGCGCAGCTGTTTTATTCTGCTCGCGTTTCGCGCAGTGAATGCAAAAGTCTCATCGACAAGATGAGATATCTTCTGGATTTGCTTTCTCTGCCGGTGTATCAGCCCGATACTGATATCCACGCGGATAAGGCGGTTTTTATTGACGGTGCCCTCACTGATTCAGCAGCTGAGCGCTTGCGGAACAGCGATGAAATTATCGTCGTCCGCGATTTTTCAAGCATTTTTCTTGACCCGCAGGCTTTCCGGCGGTTCGGGGGAAGCGCCAGGATCTGTGTACGGAACAAGGTTCACTTTGGCGGCTTTTCAATTATCCTCCGTTCGATACAAAAGGATGAATTTGAACAGCTGGCGGGTCCTGAGCTGACTGAAAAAATTGTCTCATGGAATACCTGGGAAGGTGGGGAGAACCAGAATGCAGCAGAGTGAGAAAACAGCGCTCCCGGCGCATGAAGCGACTTCTGCGTGGACTTTCGCGGACATGGATGTTGTGTGGCATGAATTCAAGCCGCTGACACCCTATGGCAAGGATTACGTCTATGCCAGAACCGTTCACACTGATCCCTTGCTGCTCGGCGAAATCTACGATGACACCGAACAAATGGCGAAATTTCATGAATCTCGCACAAAGACAAGCAGTGAGCAGGAGAAGCTTGCCTGGCATCTTTCGAGAATTCCGCGTCTCCCGGCTGCGCTGGACGATTCGCTTGACATTTTTCTGATTAAAAAATTCCTTTCCAATTACCGCGCGCTGGGTGAATCGCTTGATGAAGAAAGCCGTAAAAGATTTGGTTTTGTATTTTATTCCCATGCCCTGCTCGAGGAACTGAACAAAGGAGGCTCCGATAGTGAAACGTTTTTCATCGCGTCCTCCTATGATTCCGAACTGGAGGCTGTCAGGATCGGCATCAGGGAAATTTCAGAAAAGCTGGCACAGAACAGAAAGGAAAGTGAAGAGCGCATAACGCGAACCTGGGGCGTTGATTTTAAAAATCGGGAATTTCTAACAGTACCTGCAGAGCTCGCTGTGAAAATGAGTGCTCAGGCAGGACAGGCTGGCTGCCCTGCCATTGCGGTTGAATCCTTTGATGACAGCTACTGCCTCATCCGGCCGCTTCCTGATGAAGCCGCGCTTGAACTCCAGAGACAGCATGCGATGCTTCGCGAAAAAGAAGCCATTCGCGAAAGAGCAGTTCTGCAAAAGCTTTTTGAAATGGTCGGTGCTGAACTTGACAATCTCAGTACATACGCAAAGGTTGTCGAAAGGCTTGATCTTGCCCGTGCCCGATACCTTCTGAAAAAAAAATACGGACTGCAAAAACCGGATTTTGATGCTCAGGTTATGGATATCAGAGAAGGCAGATTCATTCCGCTGGAAAAAGAGTGCATTGCAGCGAGCAGGAGATATACGCCGCTGAGTATGCGCTCTGAAAAACCGGTGGCTGTGCTGTTTGGTTCAAACATGGGCGGCAAAACCATTGTTTTGCGGACTGTGCTTTTTCTTCAGTTGATGGCGCAGACAGGATTGGGTGTGCCAGCTGAGGTTTTCAGAACCAGGATTTATACTTCAATTCGATATGTAGGAGACAATGGACAGGATCTGCAGAAGGGGCTTTCCGGTTTCGGCATGGAAATACACGCGTTGGCCGATATCATCGAAACTGCAAAGCGCGGCGCATGCCTGTGCGCTTTTGATGAGTTTGCACATTCAACCAGTTCCGACGAAGCAGAAGCCCTGCTTTCCGCGGTTGTTGCTTGGTTTTCGCGGAATCCTGAAAACAGGATGCTGTTCGCGACCCATTTCAGGCGGATAGCCAGAACAAGCGGCGCCGATTATTATGCAATGGCCGGACTCGATGTCATGCGCGCAGTACAGGTAATCCGCGATTCTCTCGGTGCGGATTCTGCCGGAAAAGAAAAAAATCTCATTGAAAGAATTCGGATGATAAACGAAATGATGCGGTATGTGGTCTGCCCCGAAAAATCCATCGGGAAATCCGCGGATGCGCCTTTGCAGGAGACTGAGAGCGGGAATGGTTCGGATGCGCTCGCCGTCGCTTCACTGCTCGGGCTGGAGACTGAAATAATTCACCTGGCAACAAAAATTCTGAAAGAAAAGCACGCATAGGAAGGATGTATGAAAGAGAAACTGGGTCTATCCAAGGATAAAATCGCGGAAGCGAGAGAACGGGCCATCGCAATATGCGCACCGGTTCTTGATTTTATTCATGAACATACCAGCGTAACCGTTGAGCGGGCAACGCTCAGGCTGCTGGGCGCGGACGGCGCAAATGCTGATGGCGTGCCGGTTCCGAATCTGGTCGTCGATTCACTCAGGCAAAATCTGTCCGAGGGGGCGGCTTTGCGTTATGCGAACGCCTTGGTTGTGAAAGGGATGACACCGCAGGAGCTGAATTCAGCCATTGCGTCAGGGCTTGATATTTCCAAGATTCCGCTCGGTGACAAAGCCTTTGCGCGCGTCAAGGCGGAACAGCTGGCGCAAGCGCATTTGGACCGGATCAGAAATAATCGCGGTCAGCGCGAAAAAAAACTTGCTGAATTTGCCGGCAGAAACAACAGCCCGCTTCTGTATCTCATTGTTGCGACCGGCAACATTTTTGAAGATGTCAAGCAGGCTCAGGCTGCTGTGCTCAACGGCGCCGATGTTATTGCGGTCATCAGGACAACGGCGCAGAGCCTCCTCGATTATGTACCCTACGGCGCGACGACTGAGGGCTTTGGCGGAACCTACGCCACACAGGAAAATTTCCGGATCATGCGCCAAGCGCTGGATGAAGCAGGAGAGCGTGAAAAGCGATACATCTATCTCACCAATTATGCTTCGGGGCTGTGCATGCCGGAAATCGCCGCGATGGGCGCGCTTGAGCGGCTGGATATGATGCTCAATGATTCGATGTA
>CAZZJJ010000176.1:0-3768 GCA_964654405.1 uncultured Treponemataceae bacterium | reverse complement strand
TGGGCAGAAAAAAGAAAACAATCGATCGGGGACATCAGCCCGATTCACGCTACAACTCAGTAGCAGTTACCAAATTCATCTGCAGGATGATGTGGCAGGGCAAGAAGTCCATCTGCACCCGCATTGTCTATGACGCTTTTGAAGTAATGCAGGCAAAATCAGGCACTCCGGCGCTGGATGTTTTCAACAAAGCTCTGGAAAATGCCAAGCCAGTCGTTGAAGTAAAATCCAGACGAGTTGGCGGCGCCACCTATCAGGTTCCTGTTGAAATCCGGGAAACCAGACGAGAAGCCCTTGCCATGCGTTGGCTGATCAATGCCAGCCGCTCCAGAAGCGGTAAGGCCATGGCTGAAAAACTGGCTGATGAGTTGCTCGATGCCTACAACAACACGGGCACCGCAATCAAGAAGAAAGACGACATGCACAAGATGGCAGAGGCCAACAAGGCTTTCGCCCACTATCGCTGGTAATTACGGTATTTCCTGATAATCAAAAGCCGTCCCATTCGGGCGGCTTTTCTATTTTTTGGCGGCACCGTATAATCCAGACAAGACATTATGGCCGAATCACAACCCGTCAGAAATATCGGCGTTCTTGCTCATGTGGACGCTGGTAAAACTTCGATTACCGAGAGAATATTATCACTATCCGGTGTCAAAGCTGACGCGGGCTCCGTTGATGACGGAACCACCTCAACCGATTATCTTTCCGTCGAACGCAGACACGGCATTACGGTAAAATCTGCTGCTGTGCAGTTTTCCTGGAATGGCGCCCCTGTCAATCTCATCGACACTCCCGGTCATGTGGATTTCAGCAATGAAGTTCATCGAGTTTTACAAATTCTGGACGGTGCCATAATTGCACTGTGCGCAGTATCGGGCGTACAAGCTAGAACCGAGGTCATCTCGGACTCCTGCAAAGAACGTTCCCTTCCCCGTATCTATTTCATCAATAAAATGGATAGGGCGGGGGCTGACTTCAGCGGGGTTTTGCAGGATTTGCGTTCGTCAATCGAACCAACAGCCGTCGCGATTCAACTGCCTGTCTTTTCAGGAAGGAATTGGACTGGAATTGTGGATTTGGTCACAATGCGCCGGGTTGATTGCGAGACCGGCAAATCCGCAGATTTGGCCGGTGGAAATCCAGCTGAAAAAGAAATTCTCGCTCAGGCGATTGCTGCCCGTCAAAAGCTGGCAGAAGCCATCGCTGAACATGATGAAACCATACTCGCTCTCTTTGCCGATGATAAAGACATCCCCAATGAATTACTCGCAGAAAGCCTGAAAGAACTTACCTGGAAATCAGTCCTAGTCCCTGTTGTCTGCGGTTCTGCGTTCAATACCGCGTCCGTTGCGCTTCTTCTCGATGCTTCACTGCGATACCTTCCCGATTATCGGCATGCCCGCGTTCCAGACTGTCATTCCCCGGATTCAAACCAGCCGGTTCGTCTCAAACCAGCCCTGGAAGAAACCCTGGCTGCCTTTGTGTTCAAGACGACCGCCGATGCAGAGCAAAAGACCTTCAGCTGGGTCAGACTCTGGGCAGGCGTTCTTCAGCCCGGTGCTTCAGCGCTCAACTCACAGACTGGAAAAATTGTCCATTTAAAAAAACTCTACAGCATCCAGGCTTCCGAAGTTCTGGAAGTCAGCCGCGCACAGGCGGGAGACATCTTTGCAATTGACGCTGGACTGGCATCGCCCGGAGCAACGCTCTGCGCGAAACATCGTCCCCTCTTTTTTGAAGAACTCAGGATTCCGCCTCCTGTAGTTGTTCAAATCCTGGAACCAATGGATATCCATGAAACACCAGGAATCCGCAAAGCCCTGCACCACCTTACCCGCGAAGATGCTTCACTGATTGTCAGGGACGAAGCGGACACCGGCCGGTTTGAAATCGCGGGGCAGGGGGAGCTTCATCTTCAAATAATTGTCGAGCGTCTGTATCGCGATTTCGGCTTCAAAGTCCGAACCGGCAATCCACGGGTTACCTGCAAGGAAAGACCCAAAAAGGCAGTCAGTGTGTCTGAAGGATTTGACCGTGATTTTGGCGGCGCCAGGATAAGAACCAGCATCTCCCTCAACCTTGAACCTTGTGTGGATTTAGCCGGCAACACCATGGTGTTTGCTCCGGAACTGCGCTTGCTGGCGCCGTACCGCGAAGCTGTTCTGAGAGGATTAGAAGCTGCGCTGAGCGTCGGCCCCAATGAGGGCTGGCCGCTTGTTAATGCTGCGATTACCATTACCCATCTCATACCGCCGGATCAGAACAGCGGACGGAACGGAGAAACCGCAGTAGAAGCTGCAAGTGCTTTGGCCTGCCGCAAAGCTTTGCTCAATTCAGATTCGGTTGTCTTGGAACCCGTTATGGAAACAGCGATCGAGTGTCCAGAGGACTGCTTCGGCCAAGTTCTCGCACTTGTCAGCAGCCGTCAGGGGCAGATAGATTCGGTTGAAGACGGCATTTCGAGAAAACATATAACCGCCCGCATTACCATGCGGATGCTATTCGGTTTTTCGTCGGATCTCAGCTCCGCGAGCCAGGGTCATGCGCAGTTCCAGGCACGGTTCATCGGGTATGAACCCCGGCGGTAATCCTTTTGCTTACAAAAAATAATCCAAAAAGAACAGTATTCGGGCACAGGCTACTTGAACAGACTTGTTAGTTTCTCTATAATCCGATAGCCTTTAAAAGAATATTCATGGCGGTAGGATCCGGCGGCATCGAGCCGGCGGACGGTCTTCATGCGGAAAATCAAGGCGCATGAAGTGCCGGTGACGAAGCCAAGGAGGAGAGAAATATGGCCAAAGAGAAATTCGAGCGTACCAAACCTCATATGAACGTTGGTACCATCGGACACATTGACCACGGCAAGACGACGCTCAGCGCCGCTATCACCATGTATTGCGGTCGCAAATTTGGCGACAAGGTGATGAAGTACGATGAAATCGACAACGCACCGGAAGAGAAAGCCCGTGGTATCACCATCAATACTCGACATCTCGAGTATCAGTCAGTCAAGAGACATTATGCCCACATCGACTGCCCGGGACATGCTGACTACATCAAGAACATGATAACCGGTGCTGCGCAGATGGACGGCGCCATTCTGGTTGTCTCCGCTCCTGACTCTGTCATGCCCCAGACTCGCGAGCATGTTCTTCTTGCCCGCCAGGTTGGTGTTCCCGCTGTCATGGTTTACCTGAACAAGGTCGACCTTGTTGACGATCCTGAGCTCATTGAGCTGGTTGAAGAGGAAGTTCGCGACCTTCTCAATTTCTACGGTTTCCCTGGCGACAAGACCCCCATCATCAAGGGATCTGCGTTCAAGGCGATGACCGAGCCGGACAATCCCGAAGCCACCAAGAGTATTCAGGAGCTTCTGGATGCCATGGACTCCTTCTTCCCGGATCCGGAACGTTTGACTGACAAGCCATTCCTGATGCCGATCGAAGACGTGTTCTCCATTTCCGGCCGCGGTACTGTCGTAACCGGCCGAGTTGAGCGCGGTATTGTCCATGTCAACGACACTGTCGAAATCGTCGGTATCAAGCCGACCAGATCAACCGTCGTTACCGGCGTTGAAATGTTCAATAAGCTCCTTGACGAAGGTCAGGCTGGCGATAACATCGGCACCCTGCTTCGCGGTGTTGACAAGAAGGAAGTTGAGCGCGGACAGGTTCTTGCCAAGCCGGGCACCATCAATCCGCACACCAAGTTCAAGGGCCAGATCTACTGCCTCTCCAAGGAAGAAGGCGGCCGCCACAGCCC
>CAZZJJ010000175.1:0-3778 GCA_964654405.1 uncultured Treponemataceae bacterium | reverse complement strand
GAGCTGATGGAACTCATCCGCCGCCTGCGGAGCGAATTCGATCTGACAATCTTCCTTATTGAACACCACATGCAGGTAGTCATGGGGGTTTGCGACCACATGTACGTTCTCGATTACGGTGTGACGATCGCTCACGGCGATCCAGCTTCGATCCAGAAAAATCCGAAAGTCATCGAAGCATATCTGGGGGTGGACTGATGCTGGAAATTCGCAATTTATCGGTGCATTACGGCGGTATCCACGCCTTGCAGGGGATCAATATCGATGTCCCGGAAGGCAAAATTGTCACGCTGATCGGCGCGAATGGAGCGGGGAAAAGCACGACACTGCGGAGCATTGTCGGCCTTGTCAAAGCTTCAGGCGGCACGGTGTCCTGGAACGGGATGAATCTGCTCGGCATGCAGACCAAGGATATTGTCGCCAAGGGAGTTGTTCTGGTCCCCGAAGGCAGGCGGATATTTCCCAACCTGACCGTCGATGAAAACCTTCAGCTCGGCGCTTACGCGAGAAACGACAAGCCCGCGGTTCTCAAGGATAAGGAAGAAATCTTCAAACTTTTCCCGCGTTTGAAAGAACGAATTTCGCAAAAAGCAGGAACGCTTTCAGGCGGCGAACAGCAGATGCTGGCCGTCGGCCGCGCGATGATGACCAAACCCAAGCTTCTCATGATGGATGAACCTTCGCTCGGCCTTGCGCCGCTGGTGGTCAAGATGATTTTTGAGATTATCAAGACCATCAACAAGGAAGGCACAACGGTGCTTCTCATCGAACAGAATGCAAAAGCCGCGCTGGAAGTGGCCGATTACGGATATGTGCTGGAAACCGGCAGGATTATCCTGGAGGGCAAAGGCAAGGAACTTCTGGCTGATGACCGTGTTAGGAAAGCCTATCTGGGTGAGACGCAATAAGGATTTATGCCGATGCTGTTTCAAGAACGACAAGTTTTGAAACAGGCACGGCGCTCATGCGGTAGTGACCGGCTGTTCGAAGCAGAGGGCAGCCGGTTTTTTTATATCGAATTGAGTTGATGTCAGCCTGGTGCTGCGGGGGCTGGAAGCCAGCACTTTTTCAGCCGCGCTTCAAGTGAAAAATCCAGGTTATGCGCGCGAGATTTCGAATGAAACCGGCGGCGAGCAAAATGATGAAAAAGGAAGCGACTCCCGGATCCATGACCAGAAGGTCATGATAATCCAGCTGTCTGCCGACAACTTTACTAATAAAAAGCGGTGCGGCCACAACAACAAATCCGCGCGCAGCAATGCCAGCCATAGTTCTGAAGAGCACAAAATTCCGCGCCAGGAAGGAGGTGCTTCCCTCCTGATGCTCCAGAAATACTCTGGCCCAGGAATGGGATGTGGCTGTTTGCAGAAAAAGACTCAGGATGAACACTATCGAAGCAATTGCCGCTATAACCATCAGCCGTTCGAGAGGAAACAGCCGCGGGCTTGAGCCTTCAAACAATACTTTTTCAGCGGCTGTTGCCAGAAGCGGCAGGACAATATTGGATTGGATGACGCCGCCCTGAGAAGAAAGAATGGCAATGCCGGTATTCCGTTCGGGCCAGATGACAACGCGCGAGGAAAACCCTTCTATTGAACCACCCTGGTAGACTGAGCGGTTTCCCGAAGACTCAGCGATTCGCCATCCGAAACCGGTGTCCCCTCCCGGCAGGAGCGGCTGATACAGGGCTGTTACGGAGGAGGCGGGCAGGGTGGGGATTCCCCGCGCCGGCGGGGATGTTATATAGGCGAGGAATTTAGCAATGTCATTCGCGGTGGTTACAATGCCGTCGGCGGGAGCCGCAATCTCCGGGACTTGACTGCTGTACGGAAAGGACAGACCGAAGAAAAACCCCGCGCCGACCGCAATTCCCTGCAACGACCCAGGGTCGGCAGTTGTCGCGTGCATTCCGAGAGGAATCAAAATGTTGCTTTGCAGAAGCTCGTCGAAGGAAGCGTTCCCCGCTTTTTCCATGGCGAGACCGATAATCCGATAGACCAGTCTGCTTCGGGTTGTTCCCCGGTTGGCGATTCTCGAGCGAATAAACTGTTCCGGATTGAATTCGCCTGCTTCGAGCCCCGAAATCTGACTCGCGAAGCGGGCAAGTGCGGGATCGTTCAGGTTCACGGTATGAGAAGCCAGCAAGCGCAGGGTGATAGGGTTAGCCTTGGGCTGCGCGGACAAAGCCGCTGCCGTATCCATAGCCTCAACCTGGCGAAGGCTCTTGACGGAAAAAGGCGGCAAATCAGGCAGATATTCTTTGACATCGACATCGAGAGACAATTTTTTTTGGATCACCATGGAATAGAGCAATGCGCCCGATAGAATTTCCGAACTCGGTCCCAGATACATCGGGGTGTCGTAGGAAATCGGCTGACCGCTGCCGTCTTTTCCAAAAGACCGCTGGTAAACGATTCGGCCATTTTGCGCGACCGCCACAGAAAATCCAGCGTTCGCCTGCCTTTTTGCCTCATTGGAAAACAGCATGTCGAGATTTGTATATTTTTCAGGGCCTATATCAGGAATATAGAGAGCGATGGCGATAGCGAGAGCAACAATCAGCCAGGGCAGGATTTTTCTGAAAAATCGCATGGGATTTGAGTATAGCAGTGAAAAAGCATCAAATCCAGACTGGCCGCAGGCGGCCAGTCTGTGAATCCTGGTTCAATCTTACAATGAATAGAGCAAATCCTCGTAGTTCGGGAAGGGCCAGTCGGCTTTGGGCATCTGGCGCTCAAGCTCATCGCAGACTGTTCTGAGCGCGTCCATTTGCGGCACCACAACGCTCCGGTACGCTTCTGCTTTGGCAAGAGGCTCCTGAACCTTCTGGGCAGTGTTCAGCGCGGCCGAAAGTTTTTCGCATTCTTCCTGAAGCTTGCCTGCAAGGGCAGCGATTCGCTTCGCTTTTTGCTCCTGGGCAAGGCTTGGGACGCCGATAGCCGCCATGGTGGTAGCGGCTTGGGCAAAGGATGCAGCGCTTTTGGTCGCAGCCGGGAAAATATGGCGCTGGGCCATATCCATCGCGACACCGGCTTCGATATTGATTTGCTTTGAAAAGCGCTCCAGATAGATCGTGCAGCGCGATTCTGCTTCTTCACGGGTCAGGATGCCGAGATTGGAAAGCATGGTGACATTCGATGCTTCCATGAACTCGGGGATGGCATCAACCGCCGAGCGGAATACCGGCAGTCCCCGCGCCTGCGCTTCTTTCAGCCATTCATGCGAATAACCATTGCCGTTGAATACAATACGTTTGTGCTGTGCCCAGGAACTTGCGATGACGCTGACTGCCGCTTCCAATGGAGGCATACCGCCCGCGACAAGCGATTCCATGCGGGACGCGAAATCGGAAAGGCTTTCCGCCACCGCAGCGTTCAAAATCATGGATGGCGTTGCCGCAGACTGGGATGAGGCGACCATCCTGAATTCGAACTTGTTGCCGGTAAAGGCGAAAGGGCTGGTCCGATTGCGATCCGAAACATCCTTTGGAAGCTTTGGAAGACTTTTGGCACCGGTCTCAATCAGTTCGGCTGTGAATTTCGGGGCTTCCTTGCCGTTGCCGAGCGAGTCGAAGATCGAGGTGAGAGAGTCGCCAAGGAAAATCGAAATGATGGAAGGGGGCGCTTCATGGCCGCCGAGGCGCCTGTCATTGCCTGCAGTGGACGCTGAAGCGCGGATCAGGGCGGCTCGGGTATCGACCGCTTGGATAACCGCCATGGAGAACAGGAGGAAGCGGATAACGGCCTTTTCAGTTTCGCTGCCGCTCGCTCCCGCCAGG
>CAZZJJ010000174.1:0-3814 GCA_964654405.1 uncultured Treponemataceae bacterium | reverse complement strand
ATATTGAGCATCTCGATGATGTATGCCACCACGCGCCCCCTAAAGAGTGAATACCTGAGTCGATTTCAGCAGCCAGCCGCTTTGAAAAAGCCTCAAGCGGCAATTATAGCATAAATATCTGTTTTTTGGCCAGCCTTTTCTCAGTGTTTCCAAGCTTGTGCTTACGAGCGAATCACAAGGCCGGTCATGACGCTTCGCCAAGATTGCCGGCAATAAAAAAGGGCTGGCATGGCGCCAGCCCAATTCTAAAAAATGTCTGGATCAAATCCGGTTATTTTCCAGGAACTTCAGAAACCTTGAGCTTTCCGGAAGCAATGAGAGCTTCATATTCTCTGACTTTCACAACAATGTCAGCAGAAAGGTTGGGGTTCTTCTCAGGGATTCCAACGCCCTTGTTGGCGAGGGTAAAGGTCAGAACCTGTCCGCCCGGGAATTTGCCTTCCATGGTCATCTTGCAGACATCATAGGCAGCTACATCGACACGCTTCATCATAGAGGTGAGAACGGCAGACTTGTTGCCATAGAGACCATCAGCATACTGATCCTTGTCGACGCCGATGCCCCAGCGGATATCGCCCTTCTGGGAGCGTTCCTTGGCTTCCTTGATCATGCCGTTTCCAGTGCCGCCGGCAGCATGGAAAATGATATAAGCGCCAGCGTTGAACTGCTTCTGGGCAATGGCCTGTCCCTTGTCCGGAGCGGCGAAATCACCAGCATAGTCTACGAGAATCTTGCATTCCGGGAATACTGCTTTAACGCCCTGCTCAAATCCGGCCTGGAATTTTTCAATGAGCGGGAACTGCATTCCACCGAGGAATCCGACGACATTCTTGCCATCAGCTTTAGCTTTGAGACCGGCAGCGACGCCGACGAGGAAGGAGCCTTCATGCTCGGCGAAAACCGCGTTGGCAACGTTTGGGATGTTCTTTCCCTTAGCATCCTGGACAACAGAGTCGATGATGAGGAATTTCTGGGTGGGGTTCTTGAGGGCGACTTCCGCCATCGCATTATTGAAGAGGAATCCCGGTGCGACGATCAGGTTGAGTTTTTCATCAGCAAAGGTTGTGAGGTTGGGGACATAATCCGCTTCAGCAGAAGACTGCAGATACTTGTAATTAGCCTTGGGAAGCTTGTAGTCCTGAGCGAAGCGGACAATGCCTTCCCAGGTTCCCTGGTTGAATGACTTGTCGTCAATACCGCCGACATCGGTAACAAGACCGACTTTGAACTGCGCGAAGACGGGAGCTGCTACAAGAGCGGCTACCAGAAGCACCAATACTGCTTTTTTCATGCAATATCCTCCTTTAAGGACTTTACAAACGCCTGTTTTCGACCTTACAGATCGCACTGGACGCACATTCAATAGTAAGACCGTTCAACCTGCCTTGTCAAGAAAAAATCATCAAAAGGTGCAGTTCCGAACGTGAATGCCGCTCAGCCTTCTATCTCGGAAACAATGGACACTCCCGCGGATGCCCCGATCCGGTCAGCGCCCGCTTTGAGCATGGCTAAAGCGTCCTGCAAGGTTCTGATCCCGCCTGAAGCTTTGACTTTCATGGTGCTGCCGACTGTTTTTCTCATCAGCGCGATATCTTCTGCGGTCGCTCCGCCGGTTCCAAAACCAGTGCTGGTTTTTACAAAATGCGCACCGGCTTTCATGGCTGCTTGGCAGGCTTTCACTTTTTCCTCGTTGGTGAGGTAGCAGGTCTCGATGATGACCTTGACGGTGGCGTTTCCAGCGGCTTCAACCACAGCCCGGATATCGCTTTCAACCGCGCTCCAGTCTCCAGCCTTGGCTTTTCCGATGTTGATGACCATATCCACTTCATGAGCACCCTGGCCGACAGCAAGCCGTGCTTCAGCTGCCTTTATTTCACTGGCGTTCGCACCAAGCGGAAAGCCAATGACCGTGCATACCATGACGCCAGAACCCTGCAATTCCTGTGAACAGAGAGGAACCCACGCAGGATTGACGCACACGCTGGCAAACCGGTACTTCTTTGCTTCCGCGCACAGTTCGCGAATCTGGGATTCGGTTCCGGTGGCTTTCAGCAGGGTATGATCGATGGCGGCGGCGATGTCCGCTTTTGTCCATTTCTTTTCCATCTTTATCTCCTTTCGATTATGATTTGATTGATTGTTCAGATTTCAAACCGGCGTGCAAGGAATTCCTTACGCGTCGCGACCAGCTCCTCAAGTTCGTGCAACATTCGTTCATCTGCAAGCCGCGCAATGGGAAACACATGGTTTTCGGTTTCCTCGGTGTAGCGCTGAACGAATTTGATGTCCGTAACATAGCCAAGGCTTATCATGTTGGAGATACGATCCGCGCTTTTCAGGACTTTCGCGCGCAAAGAGCCGTAGTCACGGATTCGAGCTAAAAAATCGAGTTTATTTTCTATCGGCCTTTTGGTCACTTCAAGAACCAGCTTGTAGACTTCGGCTGATTCCTCATCGATAGCCAGAATGCTGTCTCCCGATATGCCGGGCACATCCTCAATGAGGTCGTGAATCACCGATGCTTTCAGGAGAATGGAGTCGATATAGCCATAGTCCATGAGGATGCCCATTGTATCGATCTGATGCCTGAACATGTTGCCGCCATTGCGGCGGCGCATGCCGATAAGGGCTGTCGCGAGCTGGATGTACGGGGCCAGGTGCATGTTTTTCAGGCGAATCATGGACTCGGCATCCATGAAGCCTGCTTCAGAACGGAGAGGAAGGCTTGACTGCGGTACTCCGCTGTATTGATCTTTAATCTCCTGAGGTCCAGGCCTTCCTTCCGGGTTCATGCAAGCTCCTCCAGATAGCGGCTGAGCTTTCGCATTCGTATCTCTGATTCAACGAGCTTTTCTTTTTCCTTTGCGACAATTTCCTCGGGCGCTCCGCTTATAAAGGCTTGATTGCTGAGTTTCGCTTCTACTTTGGAAGCGAATCCCCGCTCTTTTTCAAGGTCTTTGCGAAGCGTGGCGAGGAGCTTGTCCAGGTCTATAAGGTCCCGGACATGGACAAAAACCTCAAAGCCCTTGCCGGCAAGCGCGACAGTCTTCTCAGGGCGGGCATCGGCCGTCGCAAGGAAGGCAGGCTCCGGGCTGTTGACGAGCAAGGCGATGAGACTTGCATTTCTACGAATGAAATCGGAAGTTGCGCTGTCAGCGTCGAGCCGGATATCGACCGGAATTCTAGCTTCGGGGGCGATCTGGAATTCGCTGCGCAATGTGCGGATCATGCTGACAAGCTGACGCAGGCTTTCGAAGGATGCATCAAGCTGACCATCCCGAGCGCTTTCCTTATCAAGCGGCCAGGGCTGGGAAATGAGGCGTCCTTTGGCATTGGGGAGCATCCGGTAGATTTCTTCAGTCACAAACGGCAGGAAGGGATGCAAGAGCCGCAAAGATTTTTCAAGCATGCCAAGGAGGACGGTTGTCGCGCGATCCTTCTCCTTGTCGTCGCCGAACTTGGTCGAAAGCTTGGTTGCTTCAATATACCAATCACAGAAATCGTCCCAGAAATAGGAATAGACCGCCTGGGCTGCGTCGTTGAATCTCCAGCTTTCAAGCGCCTGGCTGACGCGCTGGACAGCTTCCTGGAATCGGCCGGCAATCCATCGTTCGGTGTCATTCAGCTGGATGGAATTCAGGTCCAGCATTTCGCGCCCTTCAAGGTTCATGAGGATGTAGCGGGAAGCGTTCCACACCTTGTTGGCAAATTTGGATCCCATTTTAAAGCTGTCACGATCCAAAAGGATGTCCTGGCCTCCGGCGCAGTTGTAGGCAAGGGTAAATTTAAGAGCGTCAGCACCATTCTCTTTTAC
>CAZZJJ010000173.1:0-3858 GCA_964654405.1 uncultured Treponemataceae bacterium | reverse complement strand
AGCCTTGTTTCGCTCTCCCTGACTCCGCTGAAAATCAACAGGATTCTCGCGGTCCATAAGGAAATCGACAGGGTGGAAGTCGATGCCCAGGCAATTCTTTTCGAGTCCGGAATCTATGCCAAACTGCCCGAGGATATGGACGAAGGCCTCGCGCTCGCGGCGCTTGATGTCGCCGGAGCTCCCGCGCAGGCTGCTAAACTGGTAAAGCCGGGCGATACCGTGCTGGTGCTTGGTGCAGGCGGAAAATCCGGGCTTCTGTGCTGCTATGAGGCCATGAAGCGCGTTGGCCCCACAGGCCGCGTCGTCGCAAACATTCATTCGGCGCGCTCCAGGGGAATTCTTGAAGAACTGCACCTCGCGCATGAAATTGTTCAAGCCGACGCGAGCAAGCCGGTCGAATTTCTGAACAAGGTTCTGCCCGCTAACAAGGGCCGCGAATTCGACATTTCAATCAATTGTGTCAACATTCAAGGCTGTGAAATGGGTTCCATTCTTCCGGTCCGAGATGGCGGCATTGTTTATTTCTTCTCCATGGCTACCAGCTTTACCCGTGCTGCGCTCGGCGCGGAAGGCATCGGCAAAGATGTGACCATGATTATCGGCAATGGCTATACGAAGGACCATGCGGAAATCACGCTCTGGGAACTCCGTGAAAATCCTGCTTTGAGGAAATTCTTCGAAACCCAGTACGTCAAATAAGGAGGTTTCCATGCCGGCACAGGAATATCCCAAACTGAAACTGGATGAATCCATGCGGCTTTTCGAACAGGCCAAGGAAGTCTGTCCGGGAGGCGTCATGGGAATACGGCGCCCCTATAACTTTATCCAGGGCGAATATCCGATTTTTATCGACCGTGGGTACAAGGGGCATATTGTGGATGTGGACGGCAACGACTACATCGACATGCTCTGTGCGTATGGCCCTGTCATTCTCGGATATGACGAGCGCGAAATCAATGACGCGGTCAAAGCCCAGATGGATGAGAAGGGGTTCTGTTTTTCACTGGTGCAGAAAGTTCAGAACGATCTCGAAGAGCGGCTGACGCATATTATTCCCTGTGCCGAGCAGGTTATTCTGGTAAAGACCGGTTCCGACGCAACGAGCCTCGCCGTGCGCATCGCTCGCGGATATACGGACCGGAAATATGTTTTGCGCTGTGGGTATCACGGCTGGCATGACTGGTGCGTTGAAGTGCATGGCGGCGTGCCGGAGGAAATTACCAATCTGACGGTCGAATTCGAATACGGCAGTCTCGAATCGCTTGAAAGTGCCTTGCAGGCGCATGAGGGCGAAGTAGCCTGCGTTATCGTCACGCCGGTCGGCCATCCGCTCGCAAAGCCGGTCATGGCGCCGCCAGCGGGGTATCTGGAAGGTGTCAGAAAACTCGCAGACCGCTATGGCGCGGTTTTGATTTTTGATGAGATCAGGACAGGCTTCAGAGCGGCTTTGGGCGGGGCGCAGGAACGCTACGGCGTTACACCGGATCTCGGCACCTTTGGGAAGGCACTCGCGAACGGCTATCCCATCAGCGCCGTGGCAGGCAAGCGCGAAATCATGAAAGTAGCGGAGCAGAAGGTCTTTGTTTCGTCCACTTTCTTCCCCAACAGCCTGGAGATGGTCGCCGCGATGAAATGCCTGGATATCCTGGAGCGGGAAAAGGTTCCCGATTCAATCTGGCAGAGAGGCACCGTTTTCCTTGAGAAACTGAGAAAAATCGCAGAGAATTCAGGCTTGCCGCTGACTGTGTCCGGAATTCCTCCGATGCCCTTCCTCACATTCGATAAATCGGAAAAGGACGGAGAGAAAACCTACAAGGCTCGGCGTGAGTATTTCTATACACAAACCATAAGGCGCGGACTTTTCATACAGCCCTATCACCATTGGTATATTGCGCACCGGCACACCGACCGGGACCTCGACTACGCGTTAGGCGCTATCAGTGAGGCTCTGGAACTGACTGCGAAGAAATTTCCAATCGGGAGGTAGAACATGGCGAAAATGGTCATAACCTGCGCTTGCACAGGCGCTGAAACGACAAAGGCTCAGAATCCAGCACTTCCCGTGACTCCTGAGGAAATCGCTGAGGCTGCGTATGAAGCCTGGCGCGCGGGCGCCGCGATTTTGCACCTGCATGTCAGGGATGAAAACGGCAGGCCGACACAAAACCCAGCAGTCTTTAAAAAAGCTATCGATCGTATCCGCTCCAAATGCGATATCATTGTTGAAATAACGACAGGCGGCGCGGTGGGCGACACCGCGGAAGAGCGGCTCAGGCCGATCATGGAACTGGAACCTGAAATGGCGAGCCTGGATTGCGGGACCGTGAATTTCGGCAATGATTATATTGTCAACACCTTGCCTGTCATGCGGAAATTCGCCGAGGAATTCAAGAGACACCGAGTTCAGCCAACGCTGGAATGTTTTGATCTGGGGCATGTATACGCCTCGCACATACTCATCAATGAAGGATTGCTGGAGCCGCCCTATCATTACGGCCTTGTCTTGAATGTACCGGGCGCGGTGCCTTATTCAGCGGATAATTTGGAAGTGTTCAAACGGGCTTTGCCGGAGGGGGCCAATTTTACCGTTATGGGCATCGGCCGCGCCTCATTGCCGGCGCAGTACGGTGCTGTTGCCACAGGCGGCTGGATCAGAGTCGGCTTTGAAGACAATGTGTATTATTCCAAAGGGGTGCTGGCTAAATCCAATGCCGAGCTTGTGGAACGGGCTGTCAGAATTGCCCGCGAAGCCCAGTTCGAAATCGCTTCCAGTGACGATGTGCGAAAGATGTTCAACCTGAAAGGATAATATCATGCATGAATACCCGTCATACGATTACCGGCGGATTCCGCTATTTAAAAATGTCAGCCCCGAGGAATGGAATGACTGGCATTGGCAGATGCGCCATGACATTCGCGATGTCGAGACGCTGGCTCAGGTTATTCCGCTGACCGAAAAAGACAAATCCGATATTTCGGAAGTCCTGAAAATATTCAGGATGGCAATCACACCGTATTATGCATCGCTGATTGACCCATCAAATCCGGTCTGTCCGGTGCGGCTTCAGGCGGTTCCGCGTCTGCCGGAAACGAGGATTGACGCCTCTGATCAGGATGATCCTTTGCATGAAGATGTGGACTCCCCCGTCCCCGGCTTGACCCATCGATATCCGGATCGGGTGCTATTGCTGGTGACCAATCTCTGTTCCATGAATTGCCGTCATTGTACGCGGCGAAGACTGGTGGGCTTTGAAGATGTCCATATGTCCGATGAAAACATTGACGCCGCCATCGAATATATCAGCAAAACAGAAATTGTGCGGGATGTCCTCATTTCAGGAGGAGACCCTTTTACGCTTTCCACTGAGCGGCTTGAAAAAATTATTTCCAGATTACGCGCGATTCCTCATGTCGAAATCATCAGGATCGGAACGCGGACTCCGGTTGTCATGCCCATGCGCATCGATGATCAGCTTGTCAACATGCTGAAAAAATATCACCCCATCTATGTGAATACGCATTTCAATCATCCGAAGGAAATTACCGCTGAAGCGAAAGCCGCCTGCGAAAAGCTGGCCAATGCCGGCATTCCGCTGGGAAACCAGAGCGTTCTGCTTCGTGATGTGAATGACTGCCCAGTTTTAATGAAAAAGCTGGTGCAGAAATTGCTGACCATTCGGGTTAAGCCGTACTACATTTATCAGTGCGATATGTCCCGAGGTATCTCGCATTTCAGGACAACGGTTTCCAAGGGTATTGAGATTATTGAGAACCTCAGGGGACATACAACGGGCATGGCGGTTCCAACCTTTGTCATCGACGCGCCGGGCGGCGGCGGGAAAATCCCTGTCATGCCCG
>CAZZJJ010000172.1:0-3879 GCA_964654405.1 uncultured Treponemataceae bacterium | reverse complement strand
AGCCATCGGTGTTGAACTGGCCAAACTCCTCAAGGCCTTTTCCTGCACGGTCTATGGCTGGCGCCGGAATATCACGAAAGGCGCCCCTGAAGGTTTTGACATGGTCCTTTCTGATCTTCAGGAAACCATAAGCAAGGCGGAAATCATTTTCATAGCACTGCCTGCGACTCCTCTGACGGAAGGGCTCCTGTCGCATGAAATTTTATTATCAATGAAAGATAAATTTCTAGTGAATGTCGGACGCGGCTCGATTGTTGATGAAGCGGGCCTCTATGAGGCGTTGGAAAAGAAGATCCTCAAAGGTGCGGCGATCGACACTTGGTATACCTACCCGCCGGTCGGCAAAGTGGGGGCTCCCTCTCGGTTCCCGATAAACAAATTGCCGCAGGTGATCCTCTCGCCCCATGTCGGCGGATCGACCAACCAGGCCACCTTGAAGGCGGTTGACGTGACCATCGCCAATATCCGCGATTATCTCAGAACAGGAACCTGCAGGAACGAGGCCGACCTCTCGGCGATGTACTGATCGGGGCCGCCTGTGTCCCTCTAGGTGCGGAAAAGCTGTTCAGGCGCTTCAATCAGCATGTGGGGATACTCGGTATAGATTGAGAGCAGTTCGTAGAGGCGGTCGAAGGGGATTGTTTCCCGGTCGAAAATGACAAATGGCAGCAGCTCGCTCAAGCGATCCGCGTTATAGCCAGCCTTTCCGGAAATGATGACCATCGTTTCGAGATCCTGCGCTTCCTCCATTGCGCGGTATGCCAGCGCGAAATTTTTCGTCGCGAAGAACATCCTTGTCTGATAGCTCTCCTGAAGATCTGGCGAAAAATAGTGGGAAAGTTCATAATAGTGATCTTCAAAGACGAAGGCGTCACGGATTTTTTCGATAAGGCGCTCCGAGGGAATCCGAGTGTTACTAGTGAGCACAATCTGGTACAGGGTGAAAGGATTGTCGCGGCGGAGATCGCGCGCTGCCCGCACCAGCCGTGAAAGGCTTTCCGGGTCATCCGCGTCCGCGAGCAGCGTCATCGAGTTTGCGAGCTTTTCGGGATTGAGCCGCATCCAATCGATGTTTTCCACCTTTCTCGCATCCACAAATCCAGTCAAACCGCCTGAATTGGCTGTAAAATGCGGGGCAGGCGGCGAAGCCCATTCCCGTTCAAAGCTTTCTTCGAATGCGGCTATCACATCGATCATGTCGTTGCTGGAAATCCAATCGTTGCTGGTCACCCAATAGGGCGGCAATTCCATCCGCGCCATCCCCCATTCATCCGCACGCGCCCGTGCCTCCGTTCCCGGAAGGAAGGATAGCGGGTAGAGTTCTGCGTCCTGGCCCAGCCCATGCATCCCGAGAAAATCAAAAGTCTCGACAATCTGCTCATAGCCGTCGAAGGGCAATCCCAGGATGAGGCCTGTCTTGATCAGAATATCCTGATTTTGAAGTTGTTCCAGACCGTGGACAAATTTTTCCATATCGAATTTTCGATTTATGGCTTCCAGCGCCTTCGGGTTGATGCTTTGCAGGCCAGCTTCGATGGACTGAACCCCGGCTTTTTTCATCAGCTCGGCGGTTGCGGCGGTCACACCTTCGAGGCGCATTTCCGTGTGAACCGGCAGCCTGGCGGTATTGGCTTGTGCGAAATCGGCAAGCCGCTTGTCGAGGTCGGGGTGGAATTGGAACGACGGATCCATGATGTTGATTTCGGAACTGCCCGCCTTGCAGGCTCGTTGAATCAATTCCAGCGCCTGTTCTTCGGGATACCGCCTGACGGTCGGGAAGTTTTTGCCATAATAGCAGTATGCACAGTGGAACGGACATCCTCGAACGGTTTCGATATGAACGGGCTCATCTTTAACAATTGGAAGGGTTCCCGCCAGATAGGGATTCGGCAGAGTGGCAAGATCCACAAGCGTGTCGGCGCGGTAGATACGGTCAAGCGGCCGGTGGAGCCGAATATCCTGCAGAATTTGCGCGAAAGGAATTTCGCCTTCCCCCGCAACCAGGCTGTGAAATGGCGAGTGATGCGCGATAGGCATGTCTTCGACAACCTCAGGTCCGCCGGCGATGAGCCGGGTTCTCGGAAGCATGCTCCTGAGTCTTTCAGCGATAAAAAGGCTTCGCTCCAGGTTCCAGGCATAGAGGCTGAAAGCGATTATGTCAGGTTCCTGTCGCTGGATGCGGTCAACTATTGCGGCATCAGATCCATAGGTCGAGGTTGCCGCGTCCAGAATGGACCACTCTGATCGATTCAGGAGGCCGCGGGATTCGGCATATGCAGTCAGATATCCGGCAGCGAGCGTAACATTGGCAGCTGCGTCTTCCCAATTTGGTTCCTGAACCGGAAGCTGAACAAATATAATCTTCATTGCCTTTTCTATCCTGTCCTCTTTGCAACAAACGTACTGTACGAAAAATGGAGAAAATGTTCTACCATCGGCCGCTTGTGAAAAAATCGGTCCAAAGCCCCTTATGGGTTTCGTGTTTCAACGCCGTATCGAGCAGCGCAAGGTACCGTGCCCTCGGGATATCCACACCGCCCATTGACGCAACATAATCGGTGTGCACCTGGCTGTCGATCAGCTCATACCCCTTTTCAAACAACACCGCAGCGAATGTCAGAAATCCTGCGCGGGAAGCGCCGCTGACACGCGAAAACATGGATTCCCCGAAAAAAGCTTTGCCCAGGCTGACGCCATAAAGACCGCCTGCGAGTGTTCCATTTTCCCATACTTCAACGGAGTGCGCATACCCCAGCTCGTGGAGTCGAATATACGCTTCCTGCATCTCAGGTGTAATCCAGGTACCAGGCTGGCCCGGCCTGCTAATCAGAGCGCACTCTGTGATGACAGCCCTGAACTGGGTATCGACCGTTATGCTGAAACGATTCTTTTTCAAGAGCTTTTTTGCTGACCCAGGCACATGCAGGGTGGATGGCAGCACACAAAATCGCGGATCGGGACTCCACCAGAGAATCGGTTCATCGTCGGAATACCAAGGGAAGATGCCGCGGCGATACGCTGACAGAAGCATTCCCGGCGAAAGATTACCGCCAAGGCAGACAATTCCCTCCCGTGTCGCGCGGGATACGGGAGGGAAGACAAAGTCATGACTCTCGTCAAAAAATCGACTTGTCTGAAGATATGGCAGCATTGTTGTCAATCAGCCGGCAGGCACTGCCTCTGTCGGCGGTACAGCCGCAGAAGCCGCGGCTTCGACATGGAACACAATCGATTCGCCTTCTAGATCGGCGATTGCCTTCCCGCCGTGTTCGAGGCGCCCGAACAGCACCTCATCGACAAAGAAGGATTTGATTCTGTCTTCGATCAGCCTTCCTATGTTGCGCGCTCCGAATTCTCTTGAGTAGCCTTTTTCCGCGAGGAAATGAACCACATGGTCCGGGACGATGAGTTCGACATGCTTTTCGGCCAGCTGGGTGTTGAACTCGCTGATGGCTTTTAACACTATCTTTTCAATCATCGGCATCGGCAGATTGTTGAAGTGCACCACCGCGTCGAGCCTGTTTCTGAATTCGGGCGTAAAGGTTCGTTCGACAGCTTCATCGAGCGCCGAATTGGAAACCGAACGATCGCCGAAGCCGATCAGGGCTTTCCCGACATCGCGGGCTCCCGCGTTGCTGGTCATGATCAGGATGACATTCCTGAAATCCGCTTTCCGGCCCTGGTTGTCGGTCAGTGTCGCGTAATCCATGATCTGGAGCAGAATATTGTAAATGTCCGTATGCGCCTTTTCGATTTCGTCCAGGAGCACGACCGCATGCGGCGTCTTGCGGATTGCATCGGTCAGCAAGCCGCCTTCCTCGTACCCGACATAGCCGGGCGGAGAACCGATCAGCCGTGAAACCGTATGTTTTTCCTGAT
>CAZZJJ010000171.1:0-3880 GCA_964654405.1 uncultured Treponemataceae bacterium | reverse complement strand
AGGCGAAAGCGGTCTTCTCTCAGCACGGCATTAAAACCCCCGAGGGAAAACTCGCACAAAGCAAAGAAGAAGCCCTCCAGGCAGCCCTTGAAGCCGGCTTCCCCTGCGTCATCAAGAGCCAGATTCTGCGCGGCGGTCGCGGCAAAGCCGGGCTTGTGCAAGTAGTTCGAAATGAAACCGAAGCCCGCAACGCAATCGATTTCATGTTCGCTCCCGAAAAGAAAGTCCGAAACCTTCTGGTCGAAAAAGCCGTGAATTTCACCCGTGAAATCTACCTTTCGCTCGTGCCGGAACCCAAAAGCGGCACCGTGCTCGCGCTTGCCTGCGCGGAAGGCGGCGTCGAGATCGAAGAGCTGGCCAAAACGGCACCGGAAAAAATCGTGCGGGAGAGCATCGACCCAACCCAGGGCATCTTCTCCTTCCAGGCTCGAAACCTCGCTTACGCGCTGGGCCTTTCCGGCGACACCGCCAAGAATTTCTCGTCGGTTGCCGCAAACCTCTACGATGTCTTTACCAAAAACGATGCCGAACTGGCTGAAATCAACCCGCTCTTCCTCCTTGCCGATAACAGCTTTATCGCCGGCGACGGCAAACTGGCCATCGATGACAACGCCCTCTACCGGCAGAAAAACTTCCAGCCCGATGCAGAGGATTTCGATTCCGATATCGCCAAGGAGGCATCGCAGGAAGGCATCCCCTATCTGCAATTTGACGGCGACATCAGCCTCATGTGCGCAGGCGCCGGCCTGACCACCACCGTCTATGACCTGGTCGTGGATTTTGGCGGCACTGTCGCGAACTATCTCGAATTTGGCGGCCCAAACTACCGGAAAAGCCTAAAAGCCATGGAACTCTGCATCCGTAACAAGCCCAAAGTCATCCTCATCGTCACCTTCGGAACCATTGCCCGTGCCGACGTCATGGCAGAAGGCATTTCGGAAGCCTTGAAAACTCTGAAGCCCGAATGCCCGATCGTAACCTGCATCCGCGGAACCGGCGAAGAAAAGGCAGCAGAAATCCTTCGAAGCATCGGCCTCGAACCGCTCTATGACACGGAGGAAGCGGTTCGCACAGCAGTCCAGCTTGCAAAGGGAGGCACGCGATGAGCATTCTGATCGACAGAACAACAAAAGTCATCGCCATGGGCGCTACCGGTGCTGAAGGTTCATTCTGGACCGGCCACATGACTGCTTTGGGCACGCAGGTTGTCGCGGCAGTCACCCCTGGCAAAGAAGGTGAAAATGTCGGCGCAATCCCCGTCTTTCACACCGTCCACAGAGCGGTTTCAGCCGCCGGCCCAGTCGACGGAGCCATGCTTTTCGTCCCGCCCCGATTTACCAAAGACGCGGTTTTTGAATGCCTTGATGCCGGCATCCGTCTCATTGTCACCGTCGCCGATGGAATTCCCCTGCACGACGCCCTCCAAATCCGCCGCGCCGCCCTCTCGACGGGCGCCAAAGTCATAGGCGGCAACACCTCGGGGATAATCTCTCCCGGCAAAGCTATGATGGGCATGTTTCCCTATTGGATCGAACGCGTCTACAAGCCAGGCCGAATCGGAGTCATGACACGCTCCGGTTCTCTGACCAATGAAGTAACCGCCATGGTGGTGCGGGCGGGGTTCGGCGTCTCCACCCTTGTCGGTGTCGGCGGCGACCCCGTCCCGGGCTTGCGCTTTGCCGAAGCCCTCGCGCTCTTCGAGCAAGACCCCGAAACAGACGCAGTTGTCATGATCGGCGAACTCGGCGGGACCATGGAAGAAGAAGCAGCCGACATCCTTGCCTCAAAAGCCTTCAGCAAGCCCCTTGCCGCCTTCATAGGCGGACGGCACGCACCGGAAGGCCGAAGAATGGGCCATGCGGGCGCCATCACCTCCGGTGGCGTCGGCGGCGCCCGGTACAAAATGGATCGTTTGCGCCAGGCTGGCGCTCTGGTTGCGGAACGGGCGTCCCAGACCGGCATCCTTCTCGCTGAAGCCCTGCATCCGAACACGAAAAACCACTGAACCAAGGAGCGGACAAAGATGGCGCTAAAGCAGGCAGAATCCGGAAAAACTTCCGGCACGGCATATCAAAAAAAACAACCTGGTTTCCAGGCTCGAATTCTGACTATTCTCGCCGCCATCATTGTCTGCTTCGCCATCATGTACCTCCCCATACCAGACAGTCTCCGGACAGTCCGGGGAAGCCTCCTTGATCCCAAAGGCCAAAAAGCGCTCGGCATTCTCGCCTTTGCCTTGATCCTCTGGATTTTCGAAGCCCTTCCCTTCCACGTCACCGGCCTTCTTTCAATACTCGCTCTTTCCATTGTAGGCGCCGGCGACTTCCAAGCCATCATCCGCAAAGGCTTCGGCGACGATGTCGTCGTCTTTTTCATCGGCGTTCTGGCGCTCGCCGCGGCTATTGTCCGCTCGGGACTCGGCAAACGAATCTCTCTCCTGGTCCTTTCCATAACCGGCAACAGCACACGGCGCATCATATTCGGGTTTCTGGCGGCGGGCGCGGTTCTCTCCATGTGGGTTACCGCCATGGCGGCGAGCGCCATCATCATGCCGCTCGCGCTCGGCATCCTCAAGGAAGAAGGCTCCATTCCTGGTAAAAGCCAATTCGGCCGCGGTCTCATGATAGCGGTCGCCTGGGGCGCGCTTATCGGCGCAGTCGGTACTCCCGCAGGCTCCGGCTCCAACCCTCTTGTCGTCAAATTTCTCGGCAACCTCGCTCATCTCGAAATTTCATTCACCTCCTGGATGGCGTTGGGAATTCCCATGCTGCTTTTGCTTCTCCCAGCCGGCTGGGCGCTCATCCTCCTTTTCTTCCCCCCTGAAATGAAACATCTTAAAAAAACAAATGAAGAAATAAAGATGGAATTCAGCGAGCAGAGTCCCATGAGCCGCGATGAAAAAGCAACCTTGGTTGTCTTCAGCATGACCATCGTTGTCTGGCTTTTCTCACCCCTCATCCAGGAAATCGCCCATATCAAGATTCCAATCTCCATGGCAGCGCTCGGTGCTCTTGTCTTGCTGTTCGCTCCCGGCGTCACCAGCTTCCGCTGGAAAGAAATCGAAAAAGAAATCGATTGGTCCGGCATTATTCTGATTGCCACCGGCATCAGCCTTGGCATGACCCTCTACGAATCAGGCGCAGCCGGCTGGCTCTCCGCCCTCATTCTCGGCGGCATCGGCAGTGTCCCGCTCTTCTTTCAGTTTGTCCTCATTGCCCTGGGTGTTCTGGCTGTCAAAATCGCCTTCTCCTCCAATACGCTCACCGGCACCATCATTGTACCCCTCGTGCTCGCCTTAAGCACCCAGCTCGGTCCGGAAGCCACCGCCCTCGCCTTCGCAGCAGGTTTTACCGCCAACCTGGCCGTCATCCTCGTCACCACCTCACCGGTCAACATCATCCCCTACACAACCGGCTACTTTACAATCGCCGACATGGCAAAAGCCGGTTTGGCCTTCGCCCCCGTCATCGCCCTCGTCATCGCCCTCGTTTTCAGCACGGTCGGCAGGCTGATGGGAATTGTCTAAAGCTTAATCGACTAAAACCGTATCGCTGCCCTTGAACAATTAAACCGGTTTACAGTATATTTATTCAATAAAACCATATTTTCTGGAGAAATTATGAAAAAGAGCTTACAAAAAGCATTGTTTCTGATCATTGCATGCTTCTTTCTGGCACCGGTTTTTTCCCAACCCGCACTCCCTCCTAGCGGCCTGCCCGCAGGCGCAACGCCCATGGGAGGCGGTCTTGGCGGAATGAATCTTGACACCTCAAAATACACGAAAAAATTTCTTGATATCCCCTACGCAACCTTGTCCGCAACTCCGAAACTCGACATTTATCTTCCCGAAACAGGGACAGGCCCATTTCCTGTGATCATC
>CAZZJJ010000170.1:0-3902 GCA_964654405.1 uncultured Treponemataceae bacterium | reverse complement strand
TTATTTCTTTATGATATCAGCCGCTGGGCGGTCAAAAATGTGGTTGTCGAGAAGGCTGTGCTCAACAAGGTGCTTGCGTACGAACTTGTCCGCTATATCCTGCGTCATTTTGCCATAAATAACGGTAGGCATGCCCGGCATCACAACTTCGACGGTCGGCTCGACATAGCAAAGCCCCATGCATCCGGTCTGCCTGATGACCACCTTGTCCTCGAGCCCGTGCCGCTGGACAGCTTCAACAATGGCATCGAAGGTAAGCTTGGCGCCTGCTGCAATACCGCAGGTTCCCATTCCGACGATGATCTGGATTTCCTTGCCCTCTACATCCCGCCTGGCGAGATCCTGGCGCTTCGAATCACGGAGCGCCCTCAGTTCCTCGAGAGTCATCTTGGCCATAATCTCTCCTCCCTCTGGTTTTCTTTCCGCATCAATCCTGTTCTTCCTGGGATCGGACAAAATCCCTCAGCAGAATCAGCGAATCCATCCTTTCAAAACTTCCCAGAATCTCTGCAAGTTCCTTTCTGGAAAGCTCATAGCGGATTCCAGCTTCCCGCTTTTCCCGGCTGATCAGCATTTCGTGACCGCCCGGCATGCAAAGTACCGATACCAGAGCTCCCGGAATGTCTCCCACCGGCGGCGCATCAATTTCGTGCTTGAAAAACTGGAAAAAGACTTCTGTCCCCTTTCCTTTTTCAGATCGAATTTCAAAACGGCCGTTGCTCTGTTCCGTTGCCTGCTTCAGAAAGGGAAGCCCCAGCCCCACCTTTCGCGAAGGATGCTTGACACCATCGGTGTAAAACGGATCCAGCGCTTTTTTAAGCTCCGCTTCATCCATCCCTTTGCCATTGTCCGCAACTTTTATAGCTATTGAAGTTTCAGTCTCTTCGATACTCAGTTGAATCAACGATGCTCCGGCTTCGCAGGAATTCTGGACAATGTCCAGAAGAAAATCGGTCACGGCGAAGTGCATCGTTTTCTGCCTTATTTATTCCTATATTTTGCAATAATGTCCGGAAGCTGATCCTTAGTTACCTTGCCGAACACCTCGTCGCCGACCATGAGCACCGGAGCCAGGCCGCAGCAACCAAGGCAGCGCACTTCATCGATGCTGAAAAGTCCATCGTCAGTAACTTCGTCACCCTTGATGCCGAGGATAGACTGGGTTTCTTCAACAAGATCCTGTCCGCCCTTGAGATAGCAGGCTGTTCCCATGCAGATGGCGATGCGGTTTTTCCCGGGCCGCGATGTCTTGAAGAAATGGTAGAATGTGATGACGCCATAGATCTTGGCGAGCGGCAGTCCAACCATAAGGGACAGTTTTTCAGCGGCTTCTCGAGGTATGTATCCAAATTCGTGCTGAATTCGGTGAAGCATCATGACCAGTCCGCCTGGTTTTTTGCCCCATTCTTCTACATACTCGGTGAGTTCCTTTGAAAACTCGATCTGCGCTAGCGGCATGTTTCAAACCCCCTTGTATCAGCAAATTCCTATGAAAATAATAGATATTTGCTTATCTATAATAAAGTAGCGAGATTATAGGGGCTTGCCGTTCTTTTATCAAGCCCCATGGGTTCAAGTATGATGACCTTTTCGAAAAATTCCAGTATCTTTATTGAATAAAGAGGTGGTTTGATGAACACAGCGGATAGTCCGAGATCAGTTTTAGCAAATCTCAACAAAAAAGGGCTGAATCTCATCGATGCGGGTAAGTACGAATCAGCCATCGCCATTTTTTCCGAAGCCCTTGGGCATGCGTTGTCTTTGGGTCCGACCGATGCAGCAGGGATTCTGTACAACCGTGCTGAAGCCTTCAGACTGTCCGGAAACCTCACTTCCGCAAAAGCAGACATACTAAAAGCGCTGGAATTTTCACCTGAAGACGCGGATATCATGCATGCCATGGGGCTTGTCTGTTACGAGGAAGACAATTTCGAGGAAGCCGCGGCCTGGTACCGAAAGGCGATCGACATTGCTCCCCGGCATGAAAAAGCCTGGAACGATCTGGGTGTGATTCATTTTAGAAGCGGCGAATACGAATCGGCGCGGCAGAGTTTTGAAAAAGCAGTGAGCATCAATCCTGATTTCGCGGATGCCTGGTTCAATCTGGCCGATACCTATGACGAATTGGGATTGAAAGCGGAGTACAGGCGCGCGCTTGAAGCGCTGAACACCGCCCGGATGCATGTCGCGGAAAAAGATATTCTGTGAATGAATTTGTGAGTGCCGGGAGCAGCTGGTGAAAGCATCTGATCGTATTGGTAATTATATTCTCATAAAGGAATTGGGTCGCGGAATATCTGCATCGACCTGGCTCGCTGAGCAAATCAGGGCACAAGCCGCGGCTGCAGACGCAGCTGCAGCCGCAGCTGCGGAGTCAGATGAGCCATCACCTCTGGCAGTGCTGAAGATACTCGACCTCTCGGAGGCCGGTTCCTGGAATATTGTCGAAAGCTTCCGGCGCGAAGCTGACGCTCTGAAAACACTGTCGTATCCAGGCATCCCCCGATATTTCGAATATTTCGAGGCTGCGGAAGAAAACCGGATACGGCTGGTCATCGCCATGGAGTATATCGAAGGCAGAAACCTGGAATCCATCATCCAATCGGGCCAGAAATTTACGGAAACCGAGGTTGAACACATCCTCGCCCAGTTGTGTGACATCCTCGCATATCTGGGCTCTTTGCGGCCGCCCATTATTCATCGGGATGTCAATCCGAGAAACATTCTGATGAAACCGGACGGCACTGTCGCGCTGGTGGATTTTTCCGGCGTGCAGGACGCGGTGCGGACCGCGCTGTTTCCCGGAGCAACCCTGGTGGGAACCGCGGGCTACATTCCGTTGGAACAGGTGGCCGGAAAGGCTTCGCATCGCTCAGACTTGTATGGAGCCGCAGCCACAGCTGTCTTTCTGCTGACCGGAAGGAACCCTTCCGAACTGCCGTCAGCAGGGCTCAGAATCAATCTTGACGGCATTGTGGAGCTTTCCCCCCGGCTGAAGGCTGTTCTGGGCTCATGGCTTGAGCCGGATGTGGCAAAGCGCAGTCTGTCAGCCGCCGACGCTGCCAGCATCCTGAAGGGAAAGCGGGACGCGCCGTTAGTCCGAGAAAATGAGGTCTATGATGACATTCAGCAAGCCCGGACCAATGACCGCGATATCAGGATTTCCGGTCTTGCTCGGAAAATCCGCGAGGCGATACAGGAACAGGAGTCGCAGGGCTTGTATTCTCAACGATCAAGTCCGCCTGTCGAATACCCGGAGAAACTGCCGAGCGACAGCAAAGTGACCGTAACCGGCGATGAAACCGGGCTTGTGATAAAAATCCCGCGGATGGGCATGAAAGGGCAATCAGGCGCCGGCATTTTCTTTCCGATTTTCTGGCTCGGTTTTGTCGGATTCTGGACCATGATGACCATCGGCATGCGAGCACCGATATTCTTTCCCTTTTTCAGCCTCCCCTTCTGGGGTGTCGGCATCTTCATGGCAAAGACCATGCTTGGGCCGGCTCTGACCAGCAAGGAGCTTGTCATTACCAGTGATGGCCTGCTTATTCGGACTGGCTTGCCGGGTTTTGAAAAGGCTACGACCTGGCCGCTATCCGATATCGGGAAAGTGCGGGTTGTCAATTCTGCAACACAGGTCAACAATGTCCGCCCCAAAGAGCTTTTGATCGAGGCCGGCTCCCGGCATCTCAGGATAGGGACCGGTTTGAGCGAACGTGAACTGCTGTATCTCGAGAAATCGATGCGCGAAACCCTCAGCCGCATGGATGGCCACCAGCACTGAAGCCGAGCCAAACTATCTCGCTGCGACAATCCGCATTACCCGGCTCAGAGACCTGGCACTCCCTTTCAAAACGACAATTTAACATTATTTTATTGCTACCTTCGCCAATCTGAAGTAC
>CAZZJJ010000169.1:0-3907 GCA_964654405.1 uncultured Treponemataceae bacterium | reverse complement strand
TTTCATGATTCCTCCACACTTCTGCTATACCGTGACAGAAACGGGAGGTCAAGATAAAAAAGCAATTTTTTACAGAAAGCCGGCAAAAACTTTCATGGAATATTCTCCGAATCCTCGATCTATGCTAGTGTATGGACAAGCGAGGGATCAGATGACGATTATCGAATATGGTTCGCAGAATACTGAAATTTCATCGGAACAGCTGGAAAGTTTTGTCGCGGATTCGATTGCGGCGCTCGGCAATGTCCGCTCGATGATTGCCCTGCCGCCCGACATCACCCGTTTCCATTCACGGGCCGGCCTCATCACCGACATGATTGCCCGTATCGCCGGTCCCCGCTTGAAAGCTGTCATGCCGGCGCTTGGAACCCATGTTCCCATGACCGCTGAAGAAATTCACGCGATGTATCCCGGAACTCCGAAAGGGCTTTTCAGAAATCATGACTGGCGAAACGATGTCACCGAGCTGGCGAGGCTTGATGCTGACTTTATCAGCGAGGTGTCCGAGAACACGGTTTCCTATGATTATCCGGTCCAGGCGAACAAGCTGCTGGTTTCCAGCGGGCATGATGCCATCATCTCAATCGGGCAGGTAGTTCCCCACGAGGTTGTCGGCATGGCGAACCACGCGAAAAACATCTTTGTCGGCACAGGCGGCAAAGAAGCCATCGATAAAAGCCACTTCCTTGGCGCGGCCTATGGCATGGAGCGGATGATGGGGAGAGCCGACACACCGGTTCGAGCTGTGTTCAACAAAGCGCTCGAATACGCCAGCCCCATCCTGCCCCCCATTCTCTGGATATTGACCGTGGTCGGCCGCGCTGATGACGGCCGGCTGGTTTTGCGCGGCTTTTTTTCAGGCACCGACAACGATTGCTTTTACAAGGCCGCCAAGCTTTCCGCTGAAGTTAACATAACGAAGCTGGATAAACCGATTGCAAAAGCGGTTGTCTGGCTGGATCCATCGGAATTCAGAAGCACCTGGCTTGGGAACAAAGCAGTGTACCGCACCAGAATGGCCATGGCTGACGGCGGGGAACTTATCATCCTGGCGCCGGGTCTGGCTCATTTTGGTGAAGATGCAGGCATCGATATGCTAATTCGAAAATATGGCTACCGGACATCGGCGGAAATCAGAAAAGCGGTGCATGACAATGCCGACCTTGCCGGCAACCTGTCCGCTGCGGCTCATCTTATCCACGGTTCAAGCGAAAACCGATTTTCCATACGATATGCCCCGGGACCTTCTGTCTCGAAAACTGAAATCGAATCGGTCGGCTATGGCTGGGCGGATTTGGAGCGCATGAAAACCGAATTTGCCATTGATAAAGCGGTCGCTGGCTGGAACATCGCCCCCGCAGGCGAACCCTATTTCTTTGTCCCGAATCCCGCGCTTGGGCTGTGGACAACAAAGGAACGATTCAGCCTTTCGCCTTCCCCGGCTCGATAATGGCAAGAACCGCTTCCGTGCCTCGCTGGCCGTCACTTCGTCTGCCGACCCGCACACTCCACCCATGGAGGTCGGCGACTGCCTTGACAATGGTCAGCCCGAAGCCGTAGCCGCCGTCAGCCCTTGAATTCGAACTTCGATAAAAAGCGTCAAATATATAGGGCTCATCGGCTGCCGCTATTCCAGGCCCGTTATCGATTATTGCAATGGATGAGCCCTGCTCA
The DNA here is from genome assembly GCA_964654405.1 of uncultured Treponemataceae bacterium. Classification (GTDB taxonomy): domain Bacteria; phylum Spirochaetota; class Spirochaetia; order Treponematales; family Rectinemataceae; genus JAJTBL01. The sequence goes on along the minus strand of CAZZJJ010000169.1, from coordinate 2,233 downwards.
TTCGACGTGAGTCTGAACTGAATGTTTCCATCCGCTTCAGTATATCTGAGGGCATTCGAAACCAGGTTTTCTATCGCCCGTTCCACGAGCAGGCGGTTCATGGGAAGCTTTGGTGCGGGAAAATCGGGATATGGCTCGAGGCGCTCGCCGAAACCCCACTCAAAATTCCGGGACAAAAGCCTGGCGTCAGCCTCGAAACGCCGTGCCAGCGAAATAAAAAGCTCATCGACCGCTACCTCTTCAACCGAAACCGCCCCATCGCCGCCTATCTTCATGAATTCTATAAGCTCTTCAGTCAAATCCTCCAGCTGTTTGGCCTTGTTCCGAATGATTTCGATATATTGCTTTTTTTCCGCTTCATCTTTTGCGACATCATCGGAAAGCGCATCGGCGTAACCCTGGATGAGGGCTATGGGGGTTTTGAGGTCATGGCTTACGCCCATCAGCATTTTGGAACGCCTCGCCAGCATGTCCTTGAGATTGAGCCGCATCAGATTGATGGATTTGGCAAGCATGAGAATCTCGTGATTGCCCATGCCGGCTACCTCGTGGTCCAGATTGCCTGTGGCGACAATGGCGGTATCAGCCTCGATGGTGCCAATAGCCTTGCTGATGGACCGCAGGATGAAAAAGGAAAGGATGGCGGTCAGGATAAACAGGGAGAGCGCGAAACTGCCGATTAGCAGGATGTTCCTGTTCCTGATATCCTGTTTTGACCAAAATGGCTGAATATCGAAGAGAATGTAGGGACTTGACGGGTTTTTCGAATCCAGGGGCATGAGCTTGAGCTCAGCCTTGGGTTCGTCAGGAGTGGCCCTCGGGCGGGGAGTAAAATCTTTCAAAGTTGCCTGACTGCCCTCCTGAAGATGGGAAAAACTAGAAACCAGGATCGTACCGCTGGCGTCCAGGATTGCAACCCCTCGAAGCGGCATCCCTGCTTTCTCCGCTTCTTCGGTCAGCACCTGGGCATTCAGCGTTTCGCCCAGCCTCCATTTTTCCGAAATTGAAGCCATGAAAATCCGGGATGGTTCCCGGGGATCGCGCGGAGCCTGCTGAAAGCTGAAAAGAAAAAGGCCGAAAAGAATCGGAACGAGGGTGACCGCACCGGTCAAGATAAAAAATTGCGTTTTAAGTCTCACAGACTGCTCCTCGGCATTTCACTGCAGCATTTCGGGATTGAAGCGATAGCCCAGGCCATATTGCGTCTGGATGTATCTCGGCGCTGCGGGATCGTCTCCCAATTTTCTTCGGATCCGTTGAATATAGACACCGACAGCGCTGATATCGCCAAAACTCTGTCCCCAGACCTGCTGATAGATTTCCTCCGGAGAAAAAGACTTGCCGCGCGCCTTGATCAGGAATACCAAGATGCCGAATTCACGCGGCGAGAGGTTGATCGGATGCCCCTCTCTGGTCAGATAGAGGGCTTCCGCATCGAGTTCAAAGGGCCCGAAGTGAAAGAGGTTCGCTTCCTGGTCGTCGGTTTTCGCGAGGGTGCGGCGGATGGAAGCTCGAACCCGTGCAGCAAGCACCCGCGGAGGACATGGTTTCGTGACAAAATCATCGGCCCCGACACCCAGACCATGGATAATGTCTTCATCAGCTTCCCGTGCGGTAAGAATCATGACCGGAACCGCGGAAAATTTCCTGAATTCTTCAAGAAACTGAAAACCATCCATGCCGGGAAGATTGATATCCAAGACAACGAGGTTCCATGATTGGCTTTTCGCCAGCGGCAGCGCAGTTTCTGCGTCCAGCGCAATGGTGCAGGAGAAACCTTCCCGTTCGAGATAGAGGGCATAGAGATCTGCCAGCTCCCGAGTGTCTTCGACAATGAGGATGGTTCCCTTCATGAGCGCCTCCTTATCAATAGCTTATCACATTCCAGTACAGACTCAACGCGAGCGATGCTTTTTTCAGTGAATAGTCAGTATCGAGTTTCAAGGGAGCACTCGCGGAAACCTGCACTGTTTTATTGATGGTGGCTGTCAGCGCTGGTGTCACCATGTTTCCCTGCGGAGCATATTCAGAATACAACTTTCCCAGCGATGTCAGCGCTGAAACTGCCAGATTGAGCGCACTGCCGCCGCTGCCGACAGTCAGCGACCAGGAGGGTTTGAACCGCATCGAGCCGTCTGAGAAGTTGAAGAGCGCTGTACTGCCGAGCGTCGTGTTGGTCAGCTTCTTGCCTTCTCCAAAGCGTGCACCGAAAGAGACGCTGGCCCCGAGGTAA
>CAZZJJ010000168.1:0-3955 GCA_964654405.1 uncultured Treponemataceae bacterium | reverse complement strand
TGATATTGTTGCGGATGCTGGCTGGTGTTTGTTCACGATCCCAGGGGCATCCGTCCTCAGCTCGGAGGCGGGCTACAATGGTATACAACCGCTCAAAGGCTTCTTTTGCTTTCTCAGCGCTGACAAGGATGGTTTCATGGGAAGATCCTGCCAGGCGGGCAAGGTCAGATTTTATCGCATTCATTGCGCCATTATCATAATTATTGATAATAATTGCAATAATTTCAAAGCTTAATTCCGCTGAAAAGATAGCTCAATCTATAATGAGATATTTTTCGCACTTGGTCGCCAGGCTTGCCTTATCCACTACCCCCATTTTTTTGCACACCCTCGCAAGAGTGTTCCGCACAGTCGACTCCTTTACCTGCATGTCGATGGCAATTTCTTTGAAGGTTTTGCCAGTCAAAGTTTCTCGCAGGTATTCGGCCTCAGTTTTGGTTATTCCGAGCTGAGAAAGCGAAAGCTCCGGCTTTTCATTCTGAATATAGATAATCCATTTTTCTCTGAAGACAAGCAGGAGAAACATGATGAATATCGTCATGAAAATGAGCGGCATTACAAGGGACAGCAGCGGGGCGCCAATAGTAATTCCAACCAGCAATTGGCAAAAATAATAGTACGACATGATGATTAAAAATTTGAAAAGCCGCTTCTTTTCAAAAAAGCCAAGCCTGAAGAGCAGGATGGTTGCTGCGGAAAATGCTCCCAGACTGAACATGGATTCACCGAATCTGAACATAGGCAGGGGGGTAATAAATAGCAGAAGTACTGGCTGGAGCCAATTAAGATGTTCATGCAGAGCACTTGCAATAAATGCGATAATCACCGCCGCCATAATGAGAAGCAGAAACATGTCAAAATTCAAAGGCTGTTTTTCGTATAGTTTGAATATCTGGCCGATATAAATAATCAATACATACAGGCTTAAAAGGCCAGCAAATAATAAACCGGTTTTTCTGAAAAGCTCGGCACGTTCCTGTCCATGAAGTGAATCTTCTTGAACCACCCCTCATCCTCCCTTTTCAACGTCATGATAGCATAAGTCAGAAGCATGATAAAGGGAAAAAATCACCCATCCGGAAGGACATGTCCGCCGTGTAGACATTTGTCTACAGGAGAAATAATGAATTTTCATTGTTATTTTTTAATATATACTTGAAAATACGTATCAGGGATGGTTAGCAATAGCGCTTTCCATAAATGTGCTGTAAAAAGAATTTAATAATAATAAGGAAAAATCCTTTAAAAACGGATAAGGGGCGCCGGCAGGTGCCCCTTCGTTTTGTTTTATTGGCAGATCGCCCTGCCGATTTATCTTTTCTGCCCGGAGCCGATAAGCGCAACCGCCGCGTACGCAGCTGAAGCTCCTATAATATCAAAGACCATATCGGTCAACTCAAAATGCCTTGAGCTGGTGAGCAGCTGGAGCAGCTCGGAAATGAGGACAAACACCAGGAACAAACCAAAAGCATGAGAAACTGCCGGCAGGCGGGTATATGCTCTCTTATATTCAAGCGAATAAGAAAGCGAAAAAAGAAAAAACAAACCAAGATGGGCGAGCTTGTCAATGCCAAAAAAGCTTGGAAGCGAGCGATACGTTGTTCCAGGAACCAGCAAGGCGACCAGTATGAGACATGCTGTCAGAATTGTAAATTTAAAACAGGAAATTTTTACTCTCAAGATTTGATAAAAATACCGGACTATCTCACTATCGTCAAGCCAGCTTCACGCAAGCTCCGGCATAGGGAAATAAAAAGAGGGCTGGAAGATTCCAGCCCTCTCTGGCGTTTCATCCTTTGATTTTAATCTTAGAACGGCCTGTCGGCGATATAGCGGTATTCTTTATACCGGCGCTCGATCAGGACACGCTGCTTTTCAAGCAGCATTTTTGCGCGTTCCGGATTGGCGTCGCGGAGTGATTTGAAGCGAACTTCAGCATACATGTAGGTATCAAGCTTGCTGTAATCCGGCTCTTTGGAATCGAGCTGGAAGGGGTTCTTGCCCTGAGCCTTGAGCCGCGGATCATAGCGGTACAGCGGCCATACACCGCTTTCCACTGCGATTTTTTGCTGGTTCATACCTTTCATCATATCGATACCCTGGTTGATGCAATGCGAGTATGCGATGATGACTGAAGGACCGTCATAGCTTTCAGCTTCGCGGAAAGCTTTGATAGTCTGTGACATGTTGGCGCCCATGGCAATCTGCGCAACATAGACATAACCATAGCTCATCGCGATCATGCCGAGGTCTTTTTTCATGGTCTCTTTGCCGGACGTTGCGAATTTCGCAATCGCGCCGATCGGGGTGGACTTGGATGCCTGGCCGCCGGTGTTGGAATAGACTTCGGTATCCAGAACCAGCAGGTTGACGTTCTTGCCGGAGGCAATGACGTGATCGAGGCCGCCAAAGCCGATGTCATAAGCCCATCCGTCACCGCCAAGGATCCAGACTGATCTCTTGACAAGGCTTTCGCTGACATTGACAAGTTCTTTGGCCCACTCTTCATTGTTGGCTGCAAGAGCTTTTTTGAGTTCCGCGACAGCAGTCCGCTGTACTTCAATATCCTCATCGGATTCCATCGGGTTGTTGAGAATGCGTTCAGCAAGAGCGGTATCAACGCCTCTGCCCTTGACGGAGGTGAGAATCTCTCGGGCATATTCAGTCTGTTTGTCAGCGGTGAGGCGCATGCCCATGCCAAATTCAGCGGCATCCTCAAAGAGGCTGTTTGACCAAGCGGGACCGCGTCCGTCATCACCCTTGGTGTAGGGGGTGGTGGGGAGGTTTCCGCCATAGATGGAAGAACATCCTGTCGCGTTCGCGATGACAGCTCGGTCGCCGAAGAGCTGGCTCATGAGCTTGACATACGGAGTTTCGCCGCAGCCGGCGCAGGCGCCAGAGAACTCAAAGAGCGGGCGTTTCATGCCGATTCCCTTGGGCAGGTTGAGGTTGAGATATTTTGCCGGTGTGTCGGGAATGGAGAGGAAATATTCCCAATTCTCTTTTTCGGATTCGCGGAGCGGAAGCTGGTGTTCAAGATTGATCGCCTTGCGGCCGGGAACCGCCTTGTCATTGACAGGGCAGATATTCACGCAAGCGCCGCAGCCGGTGCAATCTTCCGGAGCAACCTGGAGTGTTGCTTTGAGGCCGGCAAGCTCTTTGCCTTTCCCGTCAGCGCTCTTAAAGGTCTTGGGAGCTTTTTCGAGGTATTTTGGTTCATAAGCCTTGAGTCTGATAACAGCATGCGGACAGACCATGGTGCAGTTGCCGCACTGGATACAAATTTCCTGGTTCCAGACCGGGATTTTTTCAGCGATATTGCGCTTTTCGTACTGAGTGGTTCCGGTTGGGAAGGTACCGTCTTCTGGCAGTTTGGAAACAGGAATCTTGTCGCCGCGGGCAGCGATGATTTCGCCCAGGGTTTCTCGGACAAATGCCGGAGCGCTGGCGGGAACCGGCGGCTGGATTCTGAGCTTAGAATCCGCCTTGCCAATCTTGACTTCTTCGGTCGCGTTGAGAGCAAGGTCGATGGCGGCCAGGTTTTTCTCGACGATATCGGCGCCCTTTCGGTGATAGGTTTTTTCAGTGTACTTTTTAATCAGCCTGATGGCTTCGTCAGCAGGCAGAACACCGGAAATCTTGAAGAAGGCTGTCTGCATGATGGTATTGATTCTGGTGCCCATGCCCGCCTTTTCAGCGATTGTCATAGCATCAATGACGTAGAACTTCAGCTTTTTATTGATAATGTGGTTTTGCACCTCAAGCGGAAGCTCATCCCAAACCTTGTCGGCAGGGAAGGGGGAGTTCAGCAGGAAGGTACCGCCTTCCTTGGCATTGACGAGCATGTCCAGCTTCTCAAGGAAGGAGAACTTGTGGCAAGCGATGAAATCGGCTTTTGTAATCAGATAGGGTTTCTTGATCAGTTTTGGGCCGAAGCGAAGATGGCTGATGGTGT
>CAZZJJ010000167.1:0-3959 GCA_964654405.1 uncultured Treponemataceae bacterium | reverse complement strand
GGTTTCTATCTATAAGTACGAGTATTTTTCTACGTGAATCTGTACAGAGTTCACAATTTTGAAGGAGGAAGCATGAAAAAGTTCACACTCGTTCTGTTGCTGGCCGTTTTGGCAGCATCTCTCGTATCGGCACAGGACATCAAGATCGGCGGCGTAGGTCCTGTAACCGGTGAAGCGGCAACCTTCGGCGTATCCACGAAAAATGGAATGGCCATGGCTGTTGAAGAATGGAATGCCATGGGCGGCGTATTTGGCGGCAGAAAAGTCAAACTGATTTTTGAGGATGACAAAGGAGACCCCGCTGAAGGCGCCACCGTCTACACCAAGCTGATCCAGCAGGACGGCGTTGTAGCCATTGTCGGCACCGTCATGTCCAAGGTAACCCTGGCCGGCGCTCCGATCGCCCAGGCAAACGGCATCCCGATGATCAGCCCGACATCCACCAATGAAAAAGTCACCCTCGTCGGTGATTACATTTTCAGGGCATGCTTTATCGACCCCTTCCAGGGAACGGTTGGCGCTTCATTCGCATACAAAGACCTGAAAGCAAAAAAAGCCGCCGCGATCTTTGATCTTGGAAACGATTATACCAAGGGTTTGGCTGAGAACTTCAAAGCCACCTTTGAAAAGCTGGCTGGCAAGGGTTCTGTCGTCGCCTATGAAGGCCATCCCTCCGGCGCGACCGATTTCAAAGCCCAGCTGACCAAGATTCTCAGCGCGAAACCGGATGTCATCTATATCCCCGACTACTACAATGACGTCGGCCTCATCGCCAAGCAGGTGCGTGAGCTTGGATTCAAGGGCCCGCTCGTCGGCGGCGATGGATGGGATTCGCCAGACCTGGTCAAGATCGGCGGAACAGCGGTTGAAAACGGATTTTTCACCAACCACTACTCCGCAGAAGATACCCGCCCAATCGTCCAGGACTTTGTTAAAAAATACAAAGCCAAATTTGGCGCAGAACCTGACGCTCTCGCGGCCTTGGGCTATGATGCCATGTACATCATGCTCGATGCAATCAAGCGCGCCGGCTCAACCAAGGGTACCGCTATCCGCGATGCGCTCGCAAAAACCGACCTGAACGTCGTATCAGGCAGAGTAACCTTCGACGCGAACCGCAACCCGGTCAAGTCCGCAGTTATCATCGAAATCAAGAACGGCAAGCAGGTCTATAAGACCACGGTAAATCCGTAAGGGCATGAAATCCTGTACTGCCCGGTCCTGGTGGATCGGGCAGTATCATTTTTACTGCACGACACCTGCCAGCCTTCAGGCAGGCAAGATTCAAGAGCAATCGCCAATCCATATTTTTTTACGCGCATTGTCACCAAGTGATCGACGTGCGCAGAAGGGAAACCTAAATGGGATCAATTTTTAACGCCCAACAGATTGTCAACGGACTTCAGGTAGGCTCGATCTACGCGCTGATAGCCCTGGGCTACACCATGGTATATGGGATAGTCAGGCTGATCAACTTTGCGCATGGTGATTTTTTCATGATCGGCGCTTATGCGGCCTATGGTTCATTTTTCATTTTCAATTCAATGCTTGCCGGAAAGCATGGCAGCATAGCTTTTCTAGTTCTCATTGTCTCAATGCTTGCCGGCGGTCTCATCGCCATGCTCGCAAACCAGCTTGCCTATAAACCGCTGAGGTATAAACCGAAGCTTTCTTCGCTTATCACTGCAATCGGCGTTTCCATGTTCCTCGAGTATTTCTTTTCAGCTTTGCCGGTTATCGGACCTTCCTATCGTTCGTTCCCCGATATCATCCCCAAGGTGCAGATCAGTCTCGGATCAGCGACCATTTCCAACTATGTTGTCATTGATATCGTGGTTGCCGCTGTTCTCATGATCGGATTGACCTTCCTGGTGCGAAAAACCGCGCTTGGCAAAGCAATGCGCGCTGTATCCCAGGACAAGGATGCCGCCCGGCTCATGGGGATCGATATTGAAAAAGTCATTGGCTTTACCTTTCTCATCGGCGGGTCCTTCGCCGGAGCAGCAGGATTGCTGGCCGGTATGACATATCCTCGAATATTCCCCTACATGGGCATCCAGCCTGGTTTAAAGGCCTTCATTGCTGCTGTTCTGGGCGGAATCGGCAACATTCCGGGCGCTGTGCTTGGTGCTTACATCATGGGTTTGGCAGAGACATTCGCTTCAGCCTACAACTCATTGCTGGGTGAAGGTATTGCGTTTGCAATCCTGATCATCGTTCTGCTGGTTCGGCCGCGGGGACTCCTCGGCGAAAAAGTTGCTGACAAAATCTAGGAGCACGCCATGACCAAAGTCAAACTGCCAAAATTTCTGATTGCCTCGGTGGTATTCTATGCCATCATAGAGGCCCTTTTTAGACTTGAAGTGCTGAATGGTTACATCCTGCACATCATCAATCAGTCGCTCATCTTTGTTATTCTCGCGGCGAGCTTGAACCTTATCAATGGAATAACCGGACAGTTTTCGCTTGGGCACATGGGTTTCGCAGGTGTCGGCGCCTATGTTTCCGGAACGCTGACAACCATCATTCTGAAACTCAATCCGACGGTAACGTCCAACATGGGCATCTTCGTACTCTGCCTTCTGGCGGGCGGCGTAGCTGCCGCATTTATCGGCTTTCTTATCGGTTTCCCCTCTCTGCGGCTGAAAGGTGATTACCTTGCCATCGTTACCCTGGGATTCGGCGAAATCATCAGAACTGTCTTCAATAATATTGATTATGTCGGCGGTCCGCGAGGTTTACTCGGCATCCCCAAGTTTTCCAATTTCACCTTGATTTTTATCGCAGCCTTCCTGTCAATCGTCGTAATGCGCAACATCATTCAGTCCTCGCACGGACGGGCAATGCTTTCAATCCGTGAAAACGAGCTTGCAGCGGATCTTGTGGGTATCAACACAACCCAGTATAAAGTGATGGCATTCACGATCGGCGCTTTTTTCGCCGGCATCGCTGGCGGACTGCTTGCCCATCTCATCCAGCTTGCGCACCCAACACAATTCGGCTTTATAAAGTCAGTCGAAGTTCTTATCATGATTTACGCTGGCGGCGTCGGCTCCATGACAGGTTCAATCATCGCAGCTTTTGGCCTCACCTTCCTCTCTGAAGGTTTGCGCATCGGTATCAGAGCACTGGCTGATGCTACCAATCTTCCCATCGGCGGCGAGTGGCGAATGGTTATCTATTCGCTTTTGCTTATCTTTATCATGCTGTTCAGAACTGAAGGCCTCATGGGCACCAAGGAATCACGCATTATCAAAATCAAGGAGGCCGACTGATGTCCGCATTGCTCAGTATCAAGAACATGACCCATTATTTCGGGGGTCTCCGTGCTATTTCGAATTTCAGCTATGACATCCCGCAGGGTACCATTTATGGGTTGATCGGTCCGAACGGATCAGGCAAAACAACCACTTTCAATCTCATTACCGGTATCTACACACCGACCGAAGGCCAGGTTTTTTTCCAGGACAAAGAGATAACCGGCATGAAGCCGTATAAAATTGTCCAGACGGGAGTAGCCCGAACCTTCCAGAACCTCAGGATTTTTTCCAACCTGACCGCGCTTGACAATATCCGCATCGCACGGCACTTCAATACTCGCTCAGGTCTTGTTTCATCGGTTCTCAGATTACCCAGCTTTATGAACGAAGAGCGCCAGGTTAAAAAAGAGTCCCGGGAACTCCTGGAGCTTATGCACCTTTCGAGCCGCGCCAATGAGCTGGCAAAAAATCTTCCCTACGGAGAACTCAGGCGTCTCGAAATCGCGCGGGCGCTCGCGACAAAACCAAAACTCCTGCTCCTCGATGAACCAGCAGCCGGCATGAACCCCAAGGAAGTCGAAGAACTCATGAGCCTTATTGTAAGAATCAGGAATGAGTTCAAAGTGACCGTCTTTCTCATAGAACATCACATGCAGGTTGTCATGGGCATCTGCGAATACCTCAAAGTTATCGACTTTG
>CAZZJJ010000166.1:0-3973 GCA_964654405.1 uncultured Treponemataceae bacterium | reverse complement strand
CTTTTTCTATGAACATCTGGGGGATGGTGTTTGCCATGTCATCTCCTTGCATATAATTATTGACATTATTACTGTAATTGTAAAAATGTGTATCGTCAACAGGAAGATACACTTTTTATGCTTTTTGGATTTTGGTCAGCTTTAATTGCTTATTCATGCACACATCGGAGCAGCCTGCCTGAATCAGGCGCCAAAATATATACAAGGTTCGAGACACTAGAGAATACTTGCAGGAATCTTCAGCACCGGTTATCATTCTCCCCATGTTAGACTATAAATTCATCAAGGAAAACCTTGAAGCTGTCAAGCAGAATATCGCCGAACGTTACATGCAGGCTGACGCTGATCGGGTCGTTTCGCTGTATGATGAAAGAAACACGCTTTTGCGTGAACTTGAAGAACAGCGCAAGAATAGAAATGAAAATGCCCTGTCAATGAAAGGCAAGCTCGATCCCGAAACCCGCACTGCCAAAATTGAAGAAGGCAGGCAGCTCAAGGAGAAAATCGCGGCTCTGGAAGCCCGCCTTGCCGAAGTTGAGACCCAACTTCAGGCCGAAGGCATGCGGATTCCGAATATGGCTCACCCCGAAGCACCCCGGGGCAAAGAAGACAAGGATAATCTGGAGATCAAGCGCGTCGGCGCTCCGACTGTTTTCAACTTTGCACCTAAAGATCACGTACAGCTCGGTCAGGAGTTGGACCTCATCGATTTCGATACTGCCACCAGAGTTTCCGGAACCAAGTTCTATTATCTTAAAAATGAGGCTGTTTTGCTCGAGATGGCGCTTGTGCGGTTTGCCCTGGAAAAACTGAGGTCGAAAGGCTTTGCGCTTTTTGAGACGCCGGACATTGCGCGTACCGAAATTCTTGAAGGGATCGGTTTTAACCCGCGCGGATCTGAGTCGAATGTGTACACTATTGAAGGCGAAGACACCTGCCTTATCGGCACCGCGGAGATTACTCTTGGCGGTTACCACTCCGGCAGTATCCTTGAAAAGTCAGCCCTTCCGCTCAAACTGGCTGGTGTTTCCCACTGCTTCCGCCGAGAAGCTGGCGCAGCGGGGCAGTTTTCCAAAGGATTGTACCGGGTTCATCAGTTCACCAAAGTCGAAATGTTTGTCTACACCCTGCCGGAAGATTCGGATGCCATGCACGAACAGCTGAGGCTTATCGAAGAAGAAATATTTTCGGACATGGGCATACCGTTCCGCGTTGTCGACACCTGCACCGGAGACCTTGGGGCCCCTGCATACCGCAAATGGGACCTTGAAGCATGGATGCCCGGCAGAAACAACGGCGAGTGGGGTGAAGTGACCTCGACTTCCAATTGTACAGATTTCCAGGCTCGCCGGCTGAATGTGAAATTCAAAGATGACGATGGGAAAAATAAATACGTTCACATGCTCAACGGCACCGCCATTGCCTGTTCTCGAGCAATCATCGCCATAATGGAAAACTTCCAGCAGGCTGACGGCTCCATTAAAATTCCCGATGTTCTGGTGCCCTTCTGCGGATTTTCAGAAATCAGAAGAAAGCGCTGATAGTGTATGTTCGGAAATCCGCCTGTCTATTTTCGTTTGCGATGGGTGGCTTCCATTGAGCGCTCAATCGCTTCGATTGCAGCCTCCACATCATACGAGACAATAATGCGGTAGAGGATATCCAATACCGTCAGCTGGCTCAGCCGCGAAGTTTCCGCGCCGCGCCGGTAAATTCGTTCTGAAGCGGGAACGAGCAGAGCGATATCCGCGTACTGCCTGAGGCTGTTCGCCCCTTCCATGGTCAAGGTGATGAGGGAAGCCTTTCGCTGTTTCACCTGCTTTGCAATTTCAATCATCAGTTCAGTCTCGCCGGAATAAGAAACTATCAAAGCGGTATCGGTCGGCTTCAAAGAGCATGAAGTGGTAATCTGAGCGTGGCTGTCGTAGGTAAAAGAAGTTGTCAGTCCGATTCGCAGCAGCTTCTGCTGAAAGTCTGCCGCCACGATGCCGGAAGCGCCAATACCGAACAGCATGGTCGCGCTTGCGGACCTGATTTTTTGCGCTGCGCGATCCAATTGCGCGGGATCCAGCGTTCGTGACAAGTCCTGCAGGCTCTTCCGCGCATAGTCAATCACCTCGTGGATTGCGCGTTCAGCGGGTGTTTTGGATTCCAGATCCAAGTCTGGCAAAAATTTTTCTTCACGATCCTGGAACACATCCTTGGCAAGCCAGAGTTTGAATTCATTAAAGCCGTCAACTCCGATCCTCTTGCAAAAACGGACAACCGCGGCGCTAGAGGATGCAGAATGGCGCGAAAGCTCGACAACATTGAAATGGAGCGATTTGGTGGGTTCACTGAGGACAAAAAGCGCGATTTTCCGCTCTGCTTCGGACATTTCTGGAAGCATGCTTCTGATTTTGTCCATAGCCCCCTGTTTCACTTCACTTTCGCTCATGTTCAACCTCCCTGTGCTGCCTTTTCTGCTTTCTCAGCATTAAAAAGCCGCATGGCATCGGAAATTCTGCCGGAACCTCGCGCCAGCAATGACTGCGCGTGATCGGCGCCGATTTCGAGCAATATCATGAGAATCGCGACCTTGGGCTTTTTCCCGGACGCGAGAAAAGCCTGTTCGGCTTCATCACGGCTGCATCCGGTTGCCTGCCTGATTAGCCGCTTCGAGCGTTCTACCAGTTTGCGATTTACTGGTGTAAGGTCTACCATGAGATTGCCATATACTTTGCCAAATCGAATCATACTGGCAGTTGTCAGCATATTCAACACTAATTTTTGTGCAGTCCCGGCTTTCATACGTGTCGAACCGGTTATCACCTCAGGACCGACCTCAACCAGAATCTTGTGATCAGCCAGCAGAAAAGTCTTGGATTCGCGATTACAGCTTATGGCCCCTGTTTTGGCGCCAATCTCACGGGCATACTGCAATGCACCCAGGACATACGGCGCTGATCCTGAAGCAGTGATACCGATAAGAACATCATTTGATGAAAAATGGATAGCCTCGAGCGCTTTCCTTCCCTCTTCGGGGTTGTCTTCAGCGCCTTCTATAGACTTCCTCAGCGCATCATCGCCGCCCGCGATGATTCCAACTACCATGCCATAGGGCACTCCAAAGGTCGGCGGACATTCCGAAGCGTCCAGTACACCCAGTCTTCCTGATGTTCCCGCTCCGATATAAACCAGCCTGCCACCATCTCTGAACGCTGCAACAATATCCTGAACTGCGAGCGCGATGCTGTCGAGAGCTTTCTCGACAGCAAAGGGTACTGTCTTATCTTCGTCATTGATCAATCTGAGGATCTCGGCTTCAGAAAGCGAATCGATGTTCATGGATTTTATGTTTCTCGACTCTGTTACTGCATGTTCCAAAGCATCATCAATTCTGCTTATATCCATAGCTGTTTCCTGTCCCTGTTATTATTAGCGAAAATATATTTCAAATCGCACACATAGAAAAAGACAAGAGAAAAATATTTTCATGTTCATAGTATATGACTTTTCCGGGAATGTGCAAGCTGAAAGAGTAAAATATTTTTTCAGAAATAGAGGCAATTGGAAAATATAAAGTCAGATTCTGCTGATATATGAGGATATTTCCTTACGCCAAATCTGTTTTTCGCCTTCTTTTTCCCAGTGGAACCGCCGTTTTACTGTAAAAGCGCCATCGGTACCATTTTTATATTCAACAACAGCAAAATTTCCAGCGCCGATATAGACTACTTTTTCATTGGGGCCGAGGCTTTCCGCTTTGGAAATTCGTTCAATCGCGCAATCGAAATGCACGGGCTCGCCGCTTTCCTTGTCAGCAATGGCTCCAGCAAGGTCAAAAATTGGCTTCTGGCAGATTGCGCAGGTTTTCGGCGGGGACATTTTCGGCTTTTCAGTCAAACCTGGAGCGACAGGACGGCGGTTCTGCTGCGCTTGCTTACCCCGCTCCCGGCCGCTTTCAGGACTTGGTTTTTTATGCGGATAATTT
>CAZZJJ010000165.1:0-3975 GCA_964654405.1 uncultured Treponemataceae bacterium | reverse complement strand
CGGCGTCAGCTCCAACGGAGGTTTCAGAAACATGGGAAAACCCAAGTTTTTTACAGCCCGCAATGAGCTTTTGCAGAGGAATGCCGCTGAATTCTGCAATAAACGATGGAGCGAGCGAAAGAACGGTTTTCTGCCTGAGCCTGATGAGGATTTTCGCCCGTTCAAGATCACTGCGCACTTTCTTCGCTTTTTGAGGACAGATTTCCACGCAGTTACCGCAGTGGATACAACGATCTTCCAATACTCGCGCATGTCCCCGCACTATTTGTATCGCTTTTACCGGGCATTCCCGCAAACATTTATAGCAGTCCTGACACTCGGTGAGTTCTGTGTAAATAACTTGGGCACTATCCATGATGAACTTCCAAAAACTCGTGAGCCAAAATTTCTGAAATACTGGAAGCGGTAACTCCCTGATAGACTGTGGCACCGATTTTAACAATCGGTCCTTGCCTGCATTGCCCCTCGCATAATGTTCCGACAACTTCAACTTCAGCCTCGAGTCCCTGCTGGCGGAGCCATGATTGGATAATCTCGATATTGTAGACATTGCTGCGAGCGTAGCAGGAGCTTCCCATGCAAATGGTGATAGTTTTTCCGGATTGATTCATAAGATAATTATTTATATATAAAAAATTATCTAATGTCAATCCCGATATATCACCTGCAATGATGAAAAAAGCTGAAGAGCGGTGTCGATGCCATGGAGTCCCCAGCGAATCTTGCTGTCGGATCCATCAACAGAGCCAGTACCGATGGGTTTGAATGCAGCCGTTCTGCTGCCTGACCCGATATCGAGTTCAGCACGATAGACAATCGATGGCTGTCCATTTACGCCTGAATTCTTTTTTGTATACGTTTTATTCCAATCGTAGGAGCGATTGGTTTCCAGCATGATCACATAGCGGCCAGGCTGAAGTCCCGAAATAGCCGCGCTCTCATAAATAGTTTTCTCGCCGGCTCTTGTTGGGGCAGAAATCGCATCGATGTTTCCTGTTTTTCGGCCTGACCATACCGGCAGGGCTTCAGGCCGGCCTTTTTTAGGTGCCATCTTGAATTTTCCGGTAACTGCCGCTTCGGTTGCGTAGATTGTGCCAATGTATGTGGCATCAAGCGTTTCAATCCAGACCGCTACCTGAGGTCTTACTGTATAATGAGCAAAAAGTGTGTGCATTTCATACTCGTAAAAAGGACCCGGTGTCAGTTTGAGTTCGATGCGTGGACCTGCTGCAATCAGTGTATTCTGGGTGATTCGAGCTGTTGTGTTGCCAGCACAGGATGCCAGCGAGGCTGCTATAATTGCGATCAAAATCGAATTTCTCAATTTCTGCAGAAAAAAGGTCATGGTAACTCCTCGATGCCGCTTGCTTTATTATCTTGGCATCGATATTATTTTATCGAATAATGTTGGCAGTGCCAACTACCTGTTCAAAAAAAATATGATATTTTTTAACAATTTTTAAGAATTTTCTGCTTTTTTACACTAATGAGGTAAAATGGAGGAGCGCAGGCTTTCAGTCTGCCTGAAAATAATGAAATACTACAGTCGAGGGAATGAGATGAGCGGAATAAAGTCAGAAAAGAATTCTTACCATCATGGGAATCTGAGAGCAAAGCTTATTGAGCTGGGCCTGGAAGTGCTGGAAGCTGAGGGTGCAGAAGCCTTGAGTCTTCGGGAATTGGCAAAAATGGCAGGTGTGTCAAAAACCGCGCCGTATCGGCATTTTAAGAACAAGGAAATTTTCCTAGCATCGCTGGCAGATGAAGGTTTTCGATTATTGTATGCGGATTTATTGCAGGCGCGCGGCAATGGTCCAGGCTCTGTCGAGCGGATGGGCAGGTCGTACATGGCTTTCGCTGTCAAACATCCAGCGCTTTATCGGCTCATGAATTCTTCGCTTCTCAATAGAATGCCTGACCCCTTCAAAGTCTGGGCACGTAAGACGCTGGTGTTGCTTTCCAATACGCTGGCTGGGGCTCGCGATGATGAAAATCTCCCGTTGAATCTCCATGATGCGACCGCAATTTGGGCTTATATACACGGGCTGGTGCTTATTCGAATCGATGGGCTTTATCCGCAGGACCTGAATCAGCCGGACTGGGAACAACTTGCTGGAACTATTTTCGTTCTGCCTTTAAAAACCTCATAAAAACAGATCATTGAGCATTTTCATTAACCATGATGGCGGGGGCTGATTCATATCGACGATTCGTTCATGTCTTCTTCGGTATATACCTCTATGTCATGCTGCATGAGCAAATCAGTTGTCACACCATTGCCCTGTGTCAGCGTGCCAGAGAATGAGCCATCATAGATGATTGCTTTGCCGCATGATGGCGAGCGAGCTTTGAGAATCACTTTTCCGCACTGAAAATCCTGAGCGATTGCAAGCACAATATCCGCGCCGCGCTGAAATTGATTGGTAACATCAGTGCCGTTTCTTGTGAAAACTTGATCGCCCTTTCGTTCAGCCGGCTGACGCGGAGTAGGCAAGCCGCCAAGCTGTTCGGGACACACAGGGATTGCTTTCCCCGTTTTGACAAGATCGATCACGCGAGGATCGGCTTTGCATTTTCCATCCCACCGGCATGGAAAGCCTGCAAGACATGCGCTGACAAGTATCATGCTGGTCCTTATTCCTCTTTGCTTCATAATACATGAAAATCTGGGTTCGTCCAATTATAACTTTTTAAGCGGTCATCGGTAATTGCTTCAAGATAGGGAGACTCATCATGAATGATAAAAAACTTGTTGCTTTCCGCTTTGAATATTGTTTTTCATAGCCTATACTGAAGGCGATACTGAAAACTGGCTTGTTTTTTCAACAGCCACGATAAAAAGGCGCAACAATGAAACTGACATTTAAACCATACACATTGCAGCTGAAACATGCTTTTACTCTGGCATCAAGCTCTCGAACCACAACACCGGTTATGCTGACTCAAATTGAACATGATGGAATCATTGGTTATGGTGAAGCATCAATGCCGCCGTATTTAGGTGAATCCCATGAGACGGCAATGAGATTTTTGTCGAACGTTGATCTTTCCCAGTTTCGCGATCCTTTTGAAATAGAAACAATTCTGGAATATGTTGATAGTATTGAACCACTCAATCCTTCAGCAAAAGCTTCTGTTGATATCGCGCTTCATGATTTGATCGGGAAAATTCTCGGCATGCCATGGCATAAAATATGGGGGTTGAATAAAGAAAAAACTCCTCATACATCCTTTACAATTGGCATCGATACTCCGGAAATTGTTAAGCAAAAAGTTAATGAAGCTCATGAATACAAAGTGCTGAAAGTAAAGCTAGGAAGAGATATCGATAAACAAATGATTGAGACAATTCGAGCTGTCACATCCAGACCAATTACTGTTGATGTCAATCAAGGCTGGAAAGATAAATACTATGCGCTCGATATGATTCATTGGCTGAAAGAACATGGTGTAAAAATGATTGAACAACCGATGCCAAAAGAAATGATTGATGATATGGCATGGCTGACAGAACGAAGCCCGCTTCCAACGTTTGGTGATGAAGCAGTGCAACGAATTCCTGATGTTGTAAGAGCACGCGGTGTCTATTCTGGAATAAATATAAAGCTCATGAAATGCACTGGATTGCGCGAAGCTCATATCATGATTGATCTTGCACGATCACTTGGCATGCAGGTCATGCTTGGATGCATGACAGAAACTTCTTGCGCAATTTCTGCTGTTTCGCAGCTTTCTCCCGGGGTTGAATGGGCAGACCTCGATGGGAATTTATTGATCACGAACGACCCCTTTGAAGGAACTAAAGTAATTGATGGCAAAATTGTTCTGAATGATCAGCCAGGCATTGGAATTTCGCAAGTGTTAAAATTTTAGCTCTTTCGTTTGAAATTGGCTTCTTGCGATTAATCACCCATTCGTGTCCAATCTTCAGCTGAAATCGAATAACGCAGGTCATTCTCGCCGGCTACGACTTCA
>CAZZJJ010000164.1:0-3978 GCA_964654405.1 uncultured Treponemataceae bacterium | reverse complement strand
ATATTGAAGGTCCATATAAATTTAAGCATGGAAGTTGTGGCAATGATCGGCATGAGATGCGGAAGAATTATTCTACCGGCAATCTGCATTTCGGTTGCGCCGTCTATCCGCGCTGCTTCAGTCATTTCTCTGTCGATACCGATAATTGCGGCAAGATAGACAAGGATGTAGAAGCCCAAACCGCGCCACGCGGTGACAACTATGATAGTAGGCAATGCAAGCTTGGTATCTCCAAGCCATGGTTTTGCGAGAAATCCCAATCCAATCGCTTTGAAAAGCTGATTAACCAATCCCCATTGGGGGTTCAGCAGTAATCCCCATAGAAAGCCGACGATGACAATGGCCAAAGTGTTGGGGAAAAAATATATAACCTTAAGGAATTTGGTGCCTTTTATTCCAGCAGCAAGCAGGAACGCAAAAAATAAGCCAGGTACAACCGAGAGGATGAGCGACCAGATAAAAAATATGACATTGTGCCACGCTGCTCTGAAAAACTCCGGTGCCATGAAGCCAGTCAGAATGTTGCGATAGTTGCCGAAGCCGATGAATTTTTTTGGACCAATTCCCGGCCAATCATAAAAGCTCAGTCCCAAGCTGGAGAAAAACGGATACGCTACAAAAAGCGAATAAAGAAGAAGAGCAGGCAAGAGCATCAGCAGGTAAGCTTTCTTTCGCACATCATCCTCTCAATCGTTTCTAGATTTGGCAAATACACTGACAATGACCGGCACCCTGTACAGAATGCCGGTCACTTATCAGAAATATACCAATTGCAAAGTCAAGTTACTTTTTAAATGCGGGGAACCAGGTTGAAATGCCATCCTGGAGTTTCTTTGCGAGTTCTTCCGGTGTAATCAGATCCAGATACATGGATTGCATATGTTCCTGGAGGATGTTGTACACACTCGGCATACCAGCGTCAAAAGGCGAACCAACCCAATAGCGATTGGTAGAAGCAATGGTATTCATCTTGTCATAGCATTTTACGAGAATAGGCTTCGATGCCGGCATGGTTACGTCTTTGACGGCAGTAATTTCGCCTGTTGTTTTGGAGAAGAGCTCTCCATATGCCTTGGATGCTGTAAACTGAAGGACTTTGAGCGCTGCGTCTTTGTTTTTAGTTGCGCTGTTGAGCCCGTATGAGCCGTCCATATAGGTATAGATTTTTGCCGGGACATTCTTCGTTTTTGGCGGGACCGGGAAGAAATCAAACTTCAAATCAGGATTTGTCTTGAGCCAGTTCGTATTTCCCCAGACGCCATAGAAAATCATGGCTACCTGTTCCATTGCAAAGCTGACATCTTGTTCAGCGGTCGTGTTGGCCATGAAATCTTTCTGGAAGTATTTCTTGAGCGCGTTGAGATCTTTCAGCATTGCGACATATTCGGGATCCGTGAATTTTGCTTCGCCCTTTGCAAGCTTCCCGATCCATTCATCGCCAGGATAGCTGACGCCAATCATGGCGTTTTGCATAGCGAGGGTCCAAGCTTCTTTGCCCGCGACAAAGAATGGTGTCACTTTGTTTTTGCTCAATGTTTCCGCGACTGCGACCATCTCATCCCAGGTTTGCGGTTCTTTCAGACCGAATTTGTCAAAAATCGCTTTATTGTAGAATATACCAACAACCTGATTGGCGAACGGGACGCCCCAAGTTTTTTTATTCGCCTGAATAAAACTCAATGAGACAGGATCGAAGGCAGACAGGTTCAGAAGACCATCAAGAGCGGTAATGTAGCCATTGTCGATGAGGGCCTGCGTTCGTGCGCCCGGCAAGCGGCGAGTATACATGAGATCCGGTCCAACACCTCCTTGCAGGGATACCAGCAATTTCGAATCATATTCAGTGGGCGGGAAAACCTCGTATTTAATGGTAATCTGCTCGCCTTTCCCTTTCAGAGCTGTTTCGACGGATTTCCAAACATCGACATCCTGCGCACGCCATCCCCAGATTGTGACGGTAGCCGGCTTGGATTGTGCCCAGAGCGGAAAAATCAGGCACACCATCAGCGCCAGAAAAGCCAATTTCCTTGTCATTGTATCAGCCTCCTTGTTTTAATTGTCCGCATTGCTGAAAAGCATTGTTTGTCCATTAAAATCAGTATTCCACCTGAACCAGCAGTTGTCAAGAAATATTATGAAATAAATTTTCGGAGATGATATTTACTCAATAGAATATTACATCATCTGGCTCATGAATGGTAAAGGCAATTATTACGATTTCCTGAATGTTTTAAGAAAGGCATATAAAACCCGGTCCAGGTTTTGGGTTTACTCTGACCTGGCCGGGCTACACTACTAAGGCAATTTAAAAACAACAAAATTTTAAAATTGCATTATTTTGCTACTTATAAGATTAAATATAAAATTATTTTTTAAAAATCATGAAAAATCGATTATTTCCAAGACCAGATCACTGCAGTCCCTTCGTCCTGTCATGACTCCACAGCAATAGGAGAAAGAGCGCCGCGGTGATAGCGATGGCGGGTGCGGCTTTCCAGATAAAGGCACTGCTGAAGCGCTTTATCAGCTGACCAGCGAGTATCGGCCCTGAGAGAGAGCCGAGATTGCTGACCAGCGAAGTAATTGAACTGATTCTGCCGCGATGAGACTGCGGGCTTCGGGAGGCGATATAGACATTGATGTTAGTAGCACCAAGGATTTCACCCCAGGTCCAGATGACTGTCGAGCCAAGCACGAGCAGGAGCGATGGATGGAATGACAGAAGCCCGAATCCTGCGGCATAAAGCATGGCGGCGATTACCATGATGATCAGGACGGGAAGGCGCTGGGTAATTTTTGATAAAATTAAGGTGAAGATGACAACGGTGAGGCCATTGACGGTCATTGCTGCGCCAAAAACTTCCGCACCGGCAGAGCCCATCTTTTCGCTGAGATACAATGGAAGGCTGAAGCTGTGCTGAGAATACACGAGATTCAGAAGAGCGACAATGAAAGCGAAAACCAGGATGGTTGGTCTGGATTTTAATACACGTGCAAGACCACCTTCATAGTTTGCTTCCATGGCGTTGACTCCCGATCTCTCAGAAGCTTCAGCTGTCGGTTGGGCTGGTATTTTCGCCGGTATATAACGGTACAGGATGTTGATCGAGATGATGAGCGCTGTCATGTTGCCTAGAAAAATCAGGGAAGGAGCGCGATGAAGTAAAAAACCCGCGGCTATTGGGCCGATGGAAAATCCGATGTTATTTCCCCAATACAGGAGGGCGTAAGCGGTTTTTCTTCGTTCCGGAGGGACAAGATCGGCGACAAGGGCTCCGGAAATCGGCCATGTCATCGCAAGCAGAATGCTGGCGGCGCCGACCAGGTAAGGCAGAAAATCAGTAAAGCCGGTTGCGAGGCTGATGGCAAACAGGATTGCAGCCGCTGCCTGACATAACATAATTATTAATCTCCGGCCGGTGCGATCGCTCAAGCGGCCAGCAAACAACACGCCAGGGAGAGCTGCAATTTGGATAAGCGACAGGAAGGTTCCCGTTTTCTCCGCGGTCCAGTCAAGTTTTGTTGTGAGAATGATGGTAAGAAAAGGGAAAACGAAGTTTCCTGCAGCGATGACGAGGCGAACAACAAAGAGCGCCTATATTGAGCGGGGCAGCGAACGATATTCCTCGAACGGCGAGAAGCCTGATTTCATAGTCGTTTAAAATTCGAGCGGGCGTCGATTGTCTGCAAGGCGCTGGGCAAGATACTCCCGGTCAAGTCCCAGCTTGTTGACAATAAAAATCACCTGCTCGGTTGAAAGCAGGTTTTGCTCGGCATAAAGATAAACAAGAGCCCGCTCAGCGATGCAGGGGACAAGGAGTGCATTCATGGGCACCGGACAGGGCTCATCGCAGGCGATATAGCGTTTTTCCATGGAAGCATAGAGACGCGAAGCTTCTATGTTTCCAGCCAGCGCGTTGAGCTCGTTGAGAAGCGGTGCTATGTTGCCCCGCGCAGCCTGTTCGCCCAGCGGCTTCA
>CAZZJJ010000163.1:0-4022 GCA_964654405.1 uncultured Treponemataceae bacterium | reverse complement strand
TCCGAAAAGCCTACCAGGTACCCCGCTTCCTTGACACTGCTTCCGGCAAGCAGGAGTTCTTTGGCCTTGTTTGTCCGCATCCTGGCGAGAAGTTCGCTGAATCCAATGCCGAGCTCCCGGGTTATGGCATGAGAAAGATGAAAAGGGTTGACACCGAGCGCGTCAGCCGCGCTGCTTAATGATATGTCCTGATTATAATGAGTTCTGATATATTCCAGTGCCCGCAGGCCAAGACTCCTCGGATTGCGCTGGCCGGAAAGGTGAACCAGTTGTTCAGGTTCGATTGATGCCGGCTCAGAAAGCTTGATAAGAGGGTTAGAGGGCTTTGCCAGCATCAGAGCTTCATCAGCACGTTCCAGGAGCTGTGCTGATTCTGCTCGGCCGGGACCGGCTACGCCTATCAGGAGGTTTGCCGAAAATTCTGACAGGAGGCGTCGTTTCATTTCCGGCACAAGATTGGACACATAGGTTTCCAGTTCAGCCTGACTTTCAGCGTAGACAAGGATTCGCAAAGCTGATTCATTCACGGAAGCCAGGAACGATGTCCGCTGAGATGCAAGGATATTCTGCGCTGCATACAAGGCCGAAGACAGGATGGCAGATGCAATTCGGCCAAAATGCGTATTTGGCTCCAGCCTTGCGGCAAAAGCGGTTCTTGGCTTCTTTTCGAGCGAGGCAAGCTTTTCATATTCGGTAAACAGGGCGGAATCGGGTATGCCGCGCTGAAGCTGGTCAATAAGCTGGCGGCGGAGCTGTTCCCGGGCTTCTTGCAAGGTCCTTGCCGGATTATCCATGCCTCCGCTGGTGCTTTCCAGGGATTTCCCAAGCGCTGACAGGACTTCTTCAGCGCTCGCCGGTTTCAGCAGGTATTCATAGACGCCCAGTTTTATCGCTTTCTGCGCATACGCAAAAGTATCAAATGCTGAAATGATGACAATCGGCGTATTGATGCCGCGGCTGCGCAGAGTTTCGGCGGTCGCCAGTCCATCAAGGCCTGGCATCCGAATATCGAGAAAAATCACATCAAACGGTTGGGCCGCAGCCAGTTGGAGCACCTCATGGCCATTCCTGGCTTCGTAGATCTCATGAGAAGATCCAGGCGCCATTTCCGTCATGATCAGGCGAAGCGCTGCGCGTTCCAGCTCCTCGTCATCAGCTATAAGGATTCGGGCCATCGGGCTATTCCTTTCAACGGCAGGGAAAGACGAACGATGGTTCCCTTCCCGGGCACTGAATAGATTCTCATCAAAGCTTCCTGCCCATAGAGAATGGTTAGGCGGTTTGCGACATTGACAAGGCCGATGCCATTGGCGCTGACCAGATTGTCACTGCCGGCTTTAGCCGATACGGAATCAAACGGCTGGC
This sequence comes from uncultured Treponemataceae bacterium, assembly GCA_964654405.1. Classification (GTDB taxonomy): domain Bacteria; phylum Spirochaetota; class Spirochaetia; order Treponematales; family Rectinemataceae; genus JAJTBL01. Next base: position 2,657 of record CAZZJJ010000163.1, on the reverse strand, counting down.
GCAGTCTCAGGTTTAGTTCAGCAAGCTTTTCAGCGGCCATTCCTGTACCGGTGTCGGCGACTGCAATACGAAGACGCTCGCCTCTGCGGCGGATAGATACCAGAATTTCGGTCTTATCTTCTTTGGGTTCAACCCCGTGGCGGATCGCGTTTTCCACCAGCGGCTGCAAAAGAAACCGGGGGATTCTGCAAGCGTTGAGTTCCGGATCGAAGATGATGTGCCATTCAAATCGGTCTCCAAAACGGGCCTTTTGAAAAGCCAAATATTCCTGGACAATATCCACCTCCTCGCTTATTGGAATATATGGGCCTCCTTCCTTGATGGTGGCGCGGAGGAGCTTCGATAAGGAAATGGCGAGTTTTTCAGTAGCTTTCGCCTTTTCAAGGAGCGCGGTGCGGGCGATGGAGTTGAGGGCGTTGAACAGAAAATGCGGCCGCATCTGATCCTGCAGATTCATGAATTGGGCTTCACGAAGGGCCTTGCCCATGCTGAGCAGGGTCAGTTCTTCTTCATGCAGCTTTTGTTCGAGTTCCGCCTTTTCCCGAAGGTTTTCAATAGATAGCCTGATGTTCTGGCTCATGATAAAAAAGCTCTCGGCAAGAACACCAACCTCATCGCGGCTTTTCCGGGGAAGCGGATCAATTTCGAGTTCGCCGCGCGCAAGCTTCTCCGAAGCGCTGGCGAGCTTTCTGATTGGTTTTGTTATCGAATTGGCGATGAGAAAAACATAGCCGAGCGAAAGCAGCCCGGCAATGGCAATACCAATGAGGATGATTTTATTGATTTCTTTCATTCGGGAGGAGATGATTTTAAAGCGGGCTTCGCCATCGCGAAGCAGGATGCTGAGCAAGCGTGAAAGATAGGTGTCGATATAGCCCGCGATGCGGTCAGCTCTTGCAAAATCGGCATAATAATCGGTTCTTCCGGACGCGCGGGATGAAAGGGATCTGGAAAGAATCGGAAGGTAGGCATCAAAACCGTATCCTATGGCGCGGACTTCAAATCCCGCTTCAATCGACAGCTCTTCCACAGGCGCCAGACTGGATGAGAGGCTGTTGAGCGTAGCGATAGTTTCAAAGAGATTTTCAATGGGGATTGAATTTGGATCTTTGATGAATCGATCCGAATTCAGCCTGAAACTGTCCAGTGTCGCTCTAAGCCGGTGAACGAGGTGGTAATGCGCAAGGTCCTGCTCATACTCCTCTGCAGCTCTATACGTTGCGTTTTGGGCAACAATTTCGAGTGTAATGATGAAGACAACCGCGATGGCAAGGAACGCCAGAAGCTTGCCTCGAATGCCGATATGATGAAGAATTCTGCGCTGATGCCGCACTTCCGTTTGCTCTGCCATAGTATGTCAATTGTCTGGATATTATTCCAGAAAAAGGGCGCGCAGATGACGGTCATACAGATTCTCTGTCACATTCCTGCTGATACTCTCTCGGTGAGCCTCGAGCGCGCGAAGATAATCCTGCCCCAACTCAGCCGCCACCTTGTACCCGACATGGAGCAGCTGCCTGAAATCCGGATTGAAGGCTTTATTGGAAGGGACATGGCGCAAGGCCGCGGTATATTCTTCGGAGGACCAGCCATCAACAATCTTCGGGACAGGCAGCCGGCTCATCGAAATGTCGATAACCGTGGCATAGGGAGCAGCAAGTTCTTCATATCGCGCATAGGCTTTGCGATAGACGAGCTTGGCCATTTCAAGCCCCTCGCCGCCCGCCTCAGCCAGCCCGACCAGTTCCTCAAGCCAGGTCGTACCCGCTGTCTTCAGATGAAGGCCGCATCCTGTTTTCTGAATAATCCGCCGGATAGCCGGATAGATACTGAATTTGTCGCTCCCTGAATGGACAGAAAGTTTCAGCGAAGTGGGCAATCCAAGTGCCTGCGCCGCCCACTGGGTAACCCGGACATCCTGTTCAAATTCACGCTCAAAAGCCGCTGCATCGCCGACATAGTCCACACCTTTGTTGAAGCGGCCAGAAAATTTCGGTGCGATCGTCTGGACTGGCACCTTCTCGTCAGCGAGACCTGCCAGAATCAAGGCAAGCTCAGCGGGACTCTGCGGCACGTCGGTTTCATCCATGGAGACTTCAATATGAAAATTGCCATCAGGTTTGCCTGCAAGAATCCTGCGGTATACTTTTGCGGCTTCTTCGATGGCATAGAGATATTTTCGGCTGCCTGCCGCAACGTCCGCCTCGGTAATGCTGACGGGGCATCGCACGTCATCGAAAAGCCGCCGGTATTTTGCCGCAAAAGCTTCCATCTTTTCAGGCTCCGTTGGTTTTCCAATATAATCGGCGACATCAATCGTGAAAAAATCGCAGTACGGCAGGAACCGATCCACTGTTGCCAGACCAATATGGTCGGCATCTACCGCGTACATGCCCTTGAAGCCGGCTGCCGCAATGGCTTCATCCGCCGATCTCCGCTGATCCGCAGGACTGGTGCCAATGATGATATGTTCACGATTGCTCTTGTTCCATACAATTGCAGCGTCGACGCCCTTTTCAGCGAGCATGCGGAAAGCTTCGATCTGCGCAATGCCTTCGCGGCCAAATCGGTCGCCGGTGCCGACAGAAAACCTGCTCAAGACTTTCATGATTCCTCCACACTTCTGCTATACCGTGACAGAAACGGGAGGTCAAGAT
>CAZZJJ010000162.1:0-4080 GCA_964654405.1 uncultured Treponemataceae bacterium | reverse complement strand
CATCGATCCGTGACCGAGATTCGCAGGTAATGAATGTTACGGCCGAATGAGTCTAGCATCGACAATCGCTCCTTCGGGTATTTGAGATTGGCCAAGTTCCATTCTGAATAGAATATCAGCCTGTTCGAGAACGGTAATCATCGAAGATCCGTGGTATGGAAGGGGGCTGGCTCGCAGTCCGAGCTCATTAGCTTCAAGAATTCCTGGCAAGAATTCGACGCGGTCTGAGCCCTTACGCGCGAGTTCCTGGGTAAGGCGGGCTTTTACAATCCTCGGTTTGTATTCAAGTCCCATGCACGCATGGATGAATGGTTTCACTAGAACTTCAAAATTGACGAAGGTAGATACCGGATTGCCCGGAAGCCCGAATACCGCGCAGGTATCAGTCTTTCCAAAAAAAGTCGGCTTGCCGGGGCGCATCGCAAGATTATGGAATACTGGCTCGACGGCAAGTTCTTTCAGCACTGAGGGAACAAGATCGAAATCGCCCATCGAGACGCCGCCTGAGAGCACGAGAATATCATATTCAGCCAATGCTTTTACTAGCAGCGCAAGAAGAGCAGATCTTTCATCAGGGACAATTCCGAGGAAATGAGCGTCTGCTCCTGCCTGGCGGGCCTGGGCGGTCAGCTGAGGGCCGTTGGAGTCATAAATTCTGGCTTTTTCCAGCTTCTGGCCTGCAGCTATAATTTCATTGCCTGTGGAAACAATGCAGACGCGCGGTTGTTTCGCGACGTCGAGTCGGGCACAGCCGTCAGCAGCAAGAATACCGATATCCTGGGGCTGAAGCATGCGTGGCGTGAGCAAGAGTTCACCTTTTTTCAGATTTTCGCCAGCCTCGATGATATTGGTAATTTTCTCTTTCATCGAAAAGCGCACAAGGCTGTGCCCCTGTTCGTCTTTACCTGCATCCGTTGACCATTCAACGCGTTGCACTCCCGCTGTACCTTCAGGAATTGGTGCGCCAGTCATGATTCGCACAACTTCATCGTCATGAAGCGCAGCGTCCGAAAAAGAGCCAGCCTGCACTGATTCTACAACTCGATAGAGTGTCTGCTGATCTGCTGTGCGGTAGGCGAATCCATCCATGGCAGATTTGGCGAACGGCGGATGGTTGATTTCAGAAATAATTTTTTTTGATACTGCTCTGCCCAGAGCATTTTCAAGGGCTATCGTTTCATCGCCCAGTTTCATGCGCAGGGGACGGGCATTCTCCAGGATCACTTCCAGCGCTTTATCAGGATGAAGATTTTTCAGCATGTTCCAGCCTCCTGTCCAAGATAATTCGTCCTTTGTCCAAGTGCAGTATTCTGTCTGCCAATTTTTCCGCCACTCTGGCTGAGTGCGTGCTGAATATGATGGTTTTATTTTTCTTTATTAACATCAGCGCCGCGATAATGCGCTCAGCCGAAGTGCTGTCAGCGCCTGATGTCGGCTCATCCAGCAAGAGTATCGATTTGCCGGCCGCAGCAGTTCGAGCCAGAGCAACTCTTTGCATTTCCCCGCCCGACAGTAATGTCGCCTCCTGGTCACTCTTGCTTTCAAGGTGAAGAATTCTCAATATATCAAGCGGATCGGCATTGCGGTGACGGGATACGGAGGCAGATTTTACGTTATGCAAAACTGTACCGCGAAACACATAGGGATGCTGATGAAGATAGACTGTTTCTTTCCGGGCAATTTTTTTTGCATATGGCAGGCCTCTGAATTTTACTGTTCGCCTTACCATATCGGAATTTTGATCGGGCAAAAGGAAATTCAGCAATTTGAGAAGGGTTGTCTTGCCTGAACCGTTGCTGCCTTCGAGGGCGACACACTCCCCTTCCATAAATGAAAGAGATGCTATTGATAAGGCGAGTTGACTGCTTTGGTGATATCGGTACTCGAGGTTCTGAATTGAAAAAAGCGGCTCATGGGTTTCAGCATTTTTATCTTGCGTCATTTTCGCCTCGCCTGCGCGGTGGAAACGATATTGATAAGAATCGCGATGAGGAAAAGCACAATCCCGAGGGATACAGCCCGCTCATAATCGCCTTTTGCGGTATCGAAGGCGATCGATGTGGTCATGGTTCTTGTCAGTCCGCGAATATTGCCGCCGAGCATCATGGCGACGCCGACTTCTCCAATTACGCGGGCAAAGGCCATCACTGCCGCTGACACAAGAGCGTTATGCGACTCAACAACCGCCAGCGCGAGTTTTTTTAAAAACGGCAAACCCAGGGTTTCAATAGTCTCGACAAATCTGACATCGATTTCCCGAAACGCTGACACGACAACGGAAATGATGAGCGGGAGGGCCAGAAAAAATTCGCCCGCAACAACAGCGGCTGGAGTATACAGAATTCCAAGAAAACCGAGAAGCCCGGCGCGTGAGATGAGGGAATATATGGCAAGGCCGATAACGACGGTAGGTAAAGCCGAAAGCGCCATGACAATAGCGATGAGTGCGTTTCTTAACCGTGTTTTCTGCCACCCCAGCGCAATACCGATCGGCACTCCAGGGACGAGCGAGAATCCAACCGCTAGGAAAGAAAAAAGAATGCTTCTGCCGATAATGCCCCAGGTTTCAGGATCCCCCTGAAAAAGAAGCGCCAACGCTGTTTTCATTTGCTTTTCCCTGCCGATGTCAGGAAAAAACAGGGTTCGCCGTCAATCATAAATGTCTGTGCCAGCTGCCCCCCCTGTCTGCCCAGCAGAAATTCAGCCAGAGCCTGCGCTCCGCTGCTGTTGACATGCGGCCACCTCGCTTTATTCACCACAATGATACTGTAATCATTGCGCAGGATGCTGTCGCCTTGATACAGCAGTTTCAATTCCGGCACAACCTTTCTGACAGCCAGCCAGGTTGGTTTGTCGGCGAGGATGTAGGCATCAAGCTGGTTGGCAAGATTGAGCGCTTCAGCCATGCCAAGTCCGGCTTCCCGGTACCAGGAACCCGCCGGCATTATTTTCGCAGAGACCCATAGCTCAAGTTCTTTTTGATGTGTGCCCGAATTGTCTGCACGGGATATGAAGAGCGCCTTCCGCACTGCTATCCGCAGAAAAGCATCGCCGGCAGAAACGGCTTGCTCGACTTTGGCGGGGTCATTGCGCGGTCCAAGTATGACAAACTCGCTTGAAAGATAGTCAAAACGCTCACTGCCGAACCCCTTTGCCATAAATGCGTCCTCGAGATTCCGTGCATGAACCATGACAAGATCGCAGTCGCCATTTTCCGCTGTTTTGAGGGCAGCACCAGTGCCTGCGGCGATCACCTGCACCCTGTACCCCGCGGATTTTTCAAAAAATGGGAGCATATAATCCAGAAAGCCGGATTGCGCGAGGCTTGTCGTTGTGGCAAGCCTGATGGTTTTCGTGTTCTGGGCAAAAATGCCTGGAGGGATGCATGCAATCATCAGGAAAAGCACAAACATCACGAGTATTGATTGATGAGCCTTGCGAAGGCTATTGGTAAGCATCGATTCTCCTTTCCAAATACGGGAGGCACAGCGGTTTCCCGCCCTACCCTCGGTCTTCGCGAACAGATTTGGGAATTCCCATCTTCCGCGAATAACCTCGATCGTGCTGCCATGGATGAACTTTAGGCATCTTCACAGCGGAAGCTGTATGCACGATTCGGAGACCTGGCTTTTAAACCAGGCGGATTCAGAATATATCGGGTCTTAAAACTGGTCAAGCGATTTCGGCAAGATTACAAAGAAGCCAGAAACGCCCGTACAAGGCTGAGCCGTTCTGACTCATCTGTGTTCTCGGATATTGAAGCGAGTGCCGCTAAAGGCCAGAATTCAGTCTCAAAAGCGATTTTCAGCTTGTCGACCGGTCCGCCTTTGTTGGTCACCAGAAGCGCGGTTTTCTTGCCTTTCAGCTCATTGGCATGGGACTGCAGCCAGGTTCGGAGCGGCGGCACAACGGACGAAGCCCAGATTGGCTGGACAAGAATGACTATTTTCTTGTCGGAGAGAGAAATAGCGGGATCCGTAATTGGTGTGGCTTTTTTGGCAACTGCCTGAAACCCCGCTTTCATATAGCCGAAGAAGCCTTTTCTGCTGACCCTGTCACCGATTTCCGCTGCGGGGAAGC
>CAZZJJ010000161.1:0-4124 GCA_964654405.1 uncultured Treponemataceae bacterium | reverse complement strand
GCGATGTCTCCGCAGTTCTTGCGGCATTTGAAAAAGGAAGGTATGAAGCATGAATTCAGAAAGTATCCGAAAAGCGGGAGCGCGGCTGGCGCCTTTGGCGAGGGGGCTTTTTTTGAACGAATATTCGGTGCCGGTTGTGGTTTCTGTCAGGGAGCCGGATGAGGGCGCTGGCTCCGGTGCCGGCAATAGAGCGCGTTTGCTGTTCGCGGTGCCTGAGTGGTTTTTTGAGGACGAGGGGTTCGATGAAAAGTGCGCCGCTGCCATTCTCGCGGAAGAGTTCAGCAGGGAAAAGCACAAGATTGGAAACACTGAATCAGGGCTTTCCCTCGTATTAGAAGGGAATTCAGCTGCACTGGGCTTCCAGATCTGGTTTCCCGAGCAAGCCGCGCTGCCAAGTTCAGTCAGCACTGAGCCCGTATTCGTCTCTAATCCAGCCAATCCCAATTCAGCAAGCGGCCGCGAAAAGGTGGTCGCGGGGAAAGTCGCAGTGGTGACAGGCGGAGCCCAGGGGTTTGGCGAGGAAATTGTCAGGGGGCTTGCCGCTTCCGGTGCCTATGTGTTCATCGCCGATATGAATCTCGATGGTGCTACGAAGCTTGCGTACGCCATCAATTCAGAACATCAGGTTCACCATGACAAGAGCTTGCCGGGGCCGGCCTTTCCGATTGCCGTCAATGTTACCGATGAAGCATCGGTTGCTGCCATGTTCAGGGCAATCGCCGGCCAGACTGGCGGACTCGATCTGATCGTTTCCAATGCCGGGGTGCTGAAGGCGGGGTCGGTGCTGGAACAGGACGAGAAGAGTTTCCGCTTTGTCACCGATGTGAACTATCTGGGTTTTTTCCTGATTGCCAAGCACGGCGGTCAACTGCTGAGAAGGCAGTATCGTACTGCACCGCGCTGGATGACCGACATTATCCAGATCAATTCAAAATCCGGGCTTGAGGGCTCGAATAAAAATGGCGCCTACGCGGGTTCCAAATTCGGCGGCATCGGGCTTGTTCAGAGCTATGCGCTGGAGCTGATCGAATACTCCATCAAAGTCAATGCGATCTGCCCTGGAAATTTTTTCGACGGGCCGCTCTGGTCGGATCCGAAAAATGGGCTTTTCGTCCAGTATCTCAATTCAGGAAAAGTGCCGGGAGCCGCGTCCATCGCAGATGTCCGCGCCTTTTATGAGGCTAAAGTTCCGATGAAGCGCGGTACCAGCGGCAAGGATGTTATGCGCGCCCTGTATTATCTGGTGGAACAGGAATACGAAACCGGACAGGCCCTGCCGGTCACGGGCGGTCAGGTCATGCTGAGGTAAGCGCTTGGAGGCAGAAATGCGGAAAGCTGTCGCGGTCATCGATATTGGCATGACCAACAAGAAAATTTCTCTGTGGGACGAACAACTGAACCTCCTCGCAATGGAGAAGCGCGGTTTTGAGCCTGTTATGGTGGAAGGGCTGGAAACTCACGACCTGGCGGGCATGGAATCGTGGTTTCTCGCGGCATTGGCTGGTTTTTCTACATCCTATAATATTGAAGCCATTGCCGTCTGCACGCACGGGGCTACCTTTGTCTGCACCGACGCTGAAGGGAATCCTGTTGCCCCTTGTGTGTATTACACCCATGAGCCCGGCCCCGATTTTCACGCGCGGTTTTACTCGCTCGCGGGAGACCCCAGGACCTTGCAGGAAGTGACAGGCACACCGGATTTTTCAGCTCTCATCAATCCGGCAAAGGGCTTGTTTTTTCTCAAGGAGCGTTTTCCTGCTGAATTTTCGTGTGCTGAACTGGTCTTGGCTTATCCCCAGTATTGGGGCATGCGCCTGACGGGGCGTGCGGGCGCGGAAGGGACCTACATCGGCTGTCATACCTACCTGTTCGACTGGAAAAAATCGAACTATTCGATCGTCGCTGAAAAACTCGGCCTTGCCGGAAAGCTCCCCGCGCCAATCCGCACATCCTGGGAAACGCTGGGAACCCTGAAGCCAGAAATTGCCCGACAGACTGGATTGTCCCCGAACACCCTGGTGACCATGGGCATCCATGATTCGAACGCTTCTCTTCTGCCGTATATTATAAAGGAAGAAAAACAGGATTTTGTTGTTGATTCGACTGGCACCTGGTGTGTGCTGATGCATCCGCAGCAATCGTACGGTTTTGCACCGGAAGAGCTGGGGAAAGTTGTCTTCTTCAATCGCTCGGCGTATAACACCCCGGTTAAGACAGCCATTTTCCTAGGCGGCAGGGAATATGAAGTCTGGTCGGAGCTGGTATCGGCATATCGGCAGTCCCGATTAGCCGCCGATTCGTTCTCTGTATTACAGTCTGTCATCGAGGATGCCACGGAATTTATCCTCCCGGAAATCGTTCCGGGATCGGGTCAGTTCCCGGGCTCAATCGCCGGAGCCGTGGAGCATGGCAGATTTTTCTCACAAGCGGACATTGCTCGGGGCATGGCGCATCCTGAATTCATCATGAATGCGCAAAGGGCAGAAGCGGTTCTGAATCTTTCGCTGGTTCTGCAAACGCTGGTTGCCCTGGAACGTGCAGGGCTCAGCGCGGGGGAAAGTGTTTTTATCGAAGGCAGCTTCAGAAACAACACGCAGTATGCTGTTCTGCTGGCTGGCGCCTTGCCCCAAAACCGAATTTTCCTGACCGACATGAAGGAAGCGACATCGTATGGGGCGGCGCTCACCGCGATGTCCGCTGTTTCTGGTAAAACACCCGACGCTCTGGCGCCGCTGATTCACTATGAAAAAGAACCAGTCCTTCCAATGTCAGGACTGTCAGGTTTTAAAAAATATCGGCGAATCTGGCTCGACCAGCTCGCCCGTCAAAAAGCCCAGGGAGGCACACCATGAAAACGAAAGCAGTCAGGATTTACGGAGTTAATGATTTGCGGCTTGAAGAATTCGATCTGCCAGAAATTGGCGATGATGAAATTCTGGCTGAGATTGTCTCGGACTCGATCTGCATGTCCAGTCACAAGCTGGCGATGCAGGGTGATGCGCACAAGCGAGTCCGGGCTCCGCTGGCAAAGGAGCCTGTCATAATCGGGCATGAGTTTTGCGGCAGGCTGGTCAAAGTCGGCGCCAAGTGGGCAGGAAAATTCAAGGAAGGTCAGAAGTTCGCGATTCAGCCGGCTTTGAACTATCAGGGGACCCTCTGGGCGCCGGGGTATTCGTACCGGCATATCGGCGGCGATGCCACCTATGTCATTATTTCATCGGAAGTTATGGAGATGGATTGTCTGCTCGAGTATAAAGCCGATGCCTTTTTCATGGGCTCGCTGTCGGAACCGATGTCCTGCATTGTCGGCGCCTATCACGCGCAATATCATACCGAGGCGGGCTCCTATGTCCATAGCATGGGGATTGTCCCCGGCGGTTCGCTGGCCCTGCTCGCTTCTGTCGGGCCGATGGGAATGGGCGCTATCGATTACGCGATCCATGGGAGCATCAAACCGAGGCGAATTGTGGTGACCGATATCGATCAATCGCGGCTTTCCCGCGCTGCATCATTGATAACCGTCGAAGAAGCCGCGCGGTTCGGCATCGAACTCATCTACGTCAACACTAAAGATATTTCCGATCCTGTCGACTACCTCGTTGGCTTGAACAAGGGGCGGAAATTCGATGATGTGTTTGTGTTCGCACCGGTAAAACCGCTGGTGGAAATGGCGGACAAACTGCTGGCGCATGACGGCTGTCTCAATTTTTTCGCGGGCCCCACTGATCCCAGCTTTTCCGCAAACCTCAATTTCTACAATGTTCACTATGAGTCGCATCATCTGGTCGGGACATCGGGCGGGAACACCGACGATATCAAAGAGTCCTTGGAAATGATGGCGGCGGGCCATTTGCGGCCCGAGGTCATGATCACGCACGTGGGCGGCCTGAACGCAGTGCCTGAAACGACCATCAATCTGGATAAAATCCCTGGCGGGAAAAAGCTGATCTATACGCACAAAAATCTGCCGCTGACTGCGATTGCGGATTTCAGCGAAAAAGGGAAAACTGATCCGTTTTTCGCCAAGCTGGCTGAAATTGCGAGCCGGCATGATGGTTTGTGGAGCAAGGAAGCCGAGGATTACCTGCTCGCCAACGCGCCGTCCATCTGAGTTTCGAGGTTGC
>CAZZJJ010000160.1:0-4221 GCA_964654405.1 uncultured Treponemataceae bacterium | reverse complement strand
AGCGCCGATGTCCCCGGCAGAACCATCCTGAGCTATCCAAACGCGCTGAAGCGTCTGCCCTTCAAGATCCCAGATGAGGAAAATCGGGCCGAATTTGCTTTCCAGCCGAATTGCGGCGGAACGCAGCGGCCAGGCGGAGCTGGACGCATTGGGCGCTTTGGGCGGAAAATCAGGGGAACGTCCTGGTGTTTCAGGCATCATGTACCTCAGCTCCCCGGTTGCCGGGTTTCAGCGCCAGGTGTTTCCAGCCTTGGACCCGGCAAAAGTCATCCAGGCTGGCTGAAAGCTTTCCGGATTGTTCCAGATCCGCCGCAACCGCCATGATCGTGGGACCTGCGCCTGACAGCCAGACCGCATCCGCTCCGCCCTGCCTGCAGGCATCCATGGCGGCATCGTAGCCGGGAATCAGATTTTTTCGATATGGCTGGTGGAGCAAATCCTGAACCGAGCCCGCCAGCAGGCGTGCGTCGCCTCGGGCAAAGGCCAGGGCGGTCATGACTGCGTGGCTGATGTTGAAGACTGCGTCATGCAGGCTCACAGAAGCTGGCAAAGCGGCGCGCGCCAGCGCGGTAGAAAGTTCGAAAGGCGGAATCAGGGCGTGGAATGTCCAAGACTCGGCAACCGGGCTTGCACTGACATGCACCTCAGGCACATCAGGCATGGCGTTGTCAGCGTCTGAGCGAATCATTGAAGCGCAAAAGCCGCCCATGAGGGCCGGCGCGGCGTTGTCGGGGTGCCCTTCAACCAGTGTCGCGATCCGCAGCGCAAGCGTCTTTTCATCGGCAGATAAAGGCGCGGCACTCCTAGCACCGCCACGGCGCATCGCGGCAAGGACACCGCCGACGGTCAACGCCGCGCTGGAGCCCAGCCCTCTTGCAACCGGAATGGCTGATTCGATATGAAGCCGGATAGGCCGGTTCTCATAGCCGAGGATCTCGTTGGCTTTTCGCATCGAACACAGGAAAAGATTATCTTCAGTTTGAAATTCCGAGGGGCAGCCGATGATGCTGGTGGTGTCTGCAGGCTCGACAGCAAAAGATGCCGGGAGCGCAAGGGCGATGCCCAGCGTATCAAAGCCGGCGCCGATGTTGGCGCTGGTTGCCGGTACCGATATCCGTATCATGCCTGTTCCTTGTTATTCAGATTTATTCCGGAAAAATTGAGCCAGCTCGCCCGCAAGCGCTTCCTTGGTGACAACTTTGCGATGATGCACAGTCTTAGCGGACAGATCTTTCAGCTGGCGCGGCATGGCAACGCCGGTTTTCGCTTCCAACTGAAGCGCACAGTCCAGATCGCTGGAAGCGGAGCTGTCGGAGTGCGTAAAACCAAGCGCCTCGGAGCAGGCCCGGGGGAATTTGTAGGGAGAAGCCGTACCCGCAATGACGAGCGGCGTACCGTCTTTGAGGATATGTTCTTTCTGCAGAACAACATCCAGCGCTGTTGCGGTATGGGGGTCCAGCAGCACGCGCGACACTGACCATGCTTTGGAAATAGCAGAGCCGGCCGAATAGTCGCTGCACCAGCCGGCCTCAAAATCCGCCAGATATGCTGTTTCCTTTCGATTCAGTTTAAAAATTCCCTTGGTTTTCAGGTTGCTCATCAGGATTTTGACACGTTCCGGGTTCTGCCCTGCTGCGAGGAAGACAAGGCGCTCCAGGTTGCTGGACACAAGGATGTCCATGGAAGGGCTGTTCGTTTTTACCAACGGCCGGCAACGGTCATAGACACCGGTGGCGAAAAAATCCGCCAGCACCTTGTTCGCGTTGGACGCACAGACCAGCGTTCCGATCGGCAAGCCCATTTCCTTGGCGTATTTTGCGGCCAGTATGTCGCCGAAATTTCCGGTCGGCACCACGACATTCATCTGCCCGTCACGGCCAAGCGCGCCCCGCACCGAAAGATCCCGCCAAGCCTTGACGTAATACACAATTTGCGGCAAAAGCCTTCCAATATTGATCGAATTAGCCGAAGAAAGCCTGATGCCCGCAAAATCCGCTGATATTGCTGCGCTGGCAAAAATGGCTTTTACCGCGCTCTGTGCATCGTCGAAATTGCCTTCCAAACCGAGTACAAGGCGGTTTTCAGGGGACGTAGTCACCATTTGGAGGCGCTGGATTTCACTGGTTCCCGCATGTGGGTACACAACGGCGGTTTTCAGCCCGGGAACTCCGGCAAGACCCTCCAGAGCTGCCGAACCGGTATCACCCGAGGTGGCAGTCAGAATTGCAAGCGGCTCACGCCTGCCCAGACGCTCCAGGCTGTGATGAATCAACCCGCCCAGCACGCTGAGCGCCATATCCTTGAACGCGCAGGTCCTGCCGTGAAACAGCTCCAGGACAAAGACCCGTGCGCCGGGGCTTTGGGCAATTCCTTCCAGCGGCACAAGCGGCACTACTTCGCCGGTATCAAAATACGGCTCACGCCCGGCCCCCGCGTTCTGATCATACGCTTTCCGGAGAATTTCTTTCAGTATTGCCTCGTCCCAGCCGGAAAAATACGGCTTCATCACCAGAAATGCCAATTCAGTATATGAAAGCGGCTCCGGCGAAAAAACACGGTCCGGCAATCTCGGGAAAGAAACAGGCACATAGAGCCCGCCATCGGCAGGCATGCCCTCGGCAATCGCGGTTTCTACAGGCACCGGTGCATCTGCCCCGCCCACGGTGCTACGAAAAAGAATTTCCTGCATGGGTTCAAGAATAACGAGAACGCTCGCATAAAAAAAGCCCCTCACCAATTCAGGCAAGGGGCTTTACATGGCTAACTCTGTTGCCGATGCTGAGAATTATGCCTTGGTGAAGTCCAGCGGAGCATGGTTGTCACGCTTGCCGAGTTCGATATTCAGCATGAACAAGCCCTGGGCGCTGCTGCCAATCAGGTCGATCGCCTGCAGAATTTCCGTGGCGTTTTTCTCTTCCTCAACCTGCTCATCGATGTACCAGTTCAGAAGGTTCTCAGTAGCGTAATCCTTTTCAGCGCGTGCAAGCTCGACCATTTCGCGAATGCTTGCGGTTACCCACTGCTCATGCTTGAGAACATGCTGGAACAGCTCCTTGACGGTTTTTTCCGGGAACTCCGGGGCATCGAGCTTGTCCAGCTTGACTGAAGCGCCCTGGTCCTGCAGGTATTTGGCAAATTTCATGGCATGGAACATTTCCTCATGATATTGAATCATGAGCCATTTGCCGATGCCGGTGTAGCCCATTTCGGTCATGCGGGCGGACATCGCCATGTACAGATACGCTGAGAACATCTCGCGGTTGATCTGAAGATTTATCCGGTCAGCCATTTTCGTGGAAATCATTTTCTTCCTCCAATTTCATTTTTATGGAATGTCGAATAAGCATTCCTGTATGAGAAGAAAATAATGAATCCCCGCTGAAAAGGCAAAGTTCAGCGCTTCTGCTGCCAAACGGCGATCGGTTTCCAGCCGCGGGATCTGCCAAACGCAAGCGCCCTGCCGACCTTTTCATCTTCAGCAGACGAGCTGGTATCCTTGTGCTCCACAAGCGGGCGCCATGTCCCGGCAAGACCATATGCTTCAGCCGCTGCGTCAAAATGGCACATCGCGATGCCCATATCGATGTTTTGCAGGTGTACATCGCCCAGACTATTGTTGTAGCGGTAGTTTTCTTCCATAAAAAAAACAAAGTACGGGATTTCCGAAACCTGAACAATCCGCCAGGGCTGTTTGTTGGATGCCGAAGGCGCAATTCGAACCAACTCCAGTATGGTATCCCAGGGAGCTGAGAGCTTGCCTGCGGAAGCCGCTTCCTCGCTTGTGTCAATGCCATCGCGTGGCTGCGCCGCTAAAGAAAAGAAAATTTCCGATATCGGCTTGCGGATACGGGACTGCGCCGCACCAGTGACAATTCGATCCGCCAAACTCCGCTGGCTCGCAGGATGACCGAGCGCGGCGATAACCGGCACCATTTCATCCTTGCCCGCGCGCGCTGCTTCATTCGCCTTAGCTCTGCTGAAAACACCGCCTATCCAGCAGGAGCCGATGCCCAGACTGGCAGCACCCAGAATGGCCCGCTCCAGGCTGTACCCCACGCTTTCCATGGCGAAAGGCGCATTTCGCACCGCTGGAACCAGAAAGCCCGCGGCGCTGGCGATAAGCCCAAAGGTTCCCATTTTAGCGCCCGGCCCGGCATGCAATGTCAATCGGACCGGCAGGAGAAAGTCAGGTTTCTTCGCGCGCTCAACATCCTGCAGCAG
>CAZZJJ010000159.1:0-4232 GCA_964654405.1 uncultured Treponemataceae bacterium | reverse complement strand
GCCGTGATGATGAAGAGAAGTATTGCTGAAATACATCGGTGACTGCATGGCGTCCTTCTATCATGAATATTTATGCACTGTCAATATACATTCAGCTATGGATACACAAAACTTTTCAAGAAAGCTATACTTCACCGCAGAATATGCAGTCACTTCAGAAAAATCACCCACGGGGAGAATCCGGCGCAGATCTTGTCTATCCTGTGTTTTCCCGCCGCTCGAACGGCCTATCGGTCGGAATAAATCTTTTCCCCACAATAAAAAACTGTAATTTTAACTGCCCTTACTGCGAAGTCCGCCTCTTCCGGAATGACGCTTCCTTCTCGCTTGAGCGGCTTGAGGCGGATTTAGTCGAATTTTTCCAAAACCAGGCTTGCGGACGCTTCGCTTCAATTCCTGTCCGCGATATCTGCATTTCAGGCAACGGGGAGCCTACGCTCTCGCCGTTTTTTGCCGGCGCCCTTGCTGTTTGCGCGAAAATCCGCACAGCCTTTCCCGAAAGCGCAGGGAAAGTCGATCTTGTCCTTATCACGAATGGCACGGGATTTCTGGACGACTCCATCGCCAGGGTCCTGCACAAGGCTGTTAGCAGCGGAAATCTTCAAATCTGGGCAAAACTTGATGCAGGCAGTCAGGATCTCTTTTCCGCCATGTCCCGCTCCGGCTACAACCTGGAAGCGATAGTCCAGGCGATGACCGTTTTCGCCCGCCAATCGCCCCTGACCATCCAGACCATGCTGTGCAGGCTTGGAGAGCGCGAGCTGACCCCAGAGGATGCGCGCCGCTATGCTGCGACTATCAGTGCAATGGTCAATGCGGGAGCAAAAATCCAGGCTATCCAGTTCTACACGGTTGCGCGGATCCCGCTCGAACCTTCTGTCGGTCCCTTGTCCAGCCAGCAGCTGCGCTCCCATATCGGATACATTCTGCCGCTTATTCCTTCCGCAATCCCTGTGCATGTCTATGATGAATCCGGCGAAATCTGGATGGATGCTGAATGATCGATCTCCACACCCACACGAAAGCCTCCGATGGCTCGCTGACGCCGAAGGAACTAGTCGCCCTGGCTATGCGGCATAAAATCTCGGTCTTGGCAGTCACCGATCATGATACGGTGGACGGCATCACGGAAGCTGCTCTCGCCGCCGCTGAAGCCGGTATCACCTTCATCCCCGGCATTGAAATCGAAATCGAATTCAATCCCGGCGAATTCCATTTGCTCGGATACGGTCTCGATATCAAAGCCCCAGCGCTCACCGCAGCCTTGCAGGAGCTTAAAAAAGCCCGAGAAGAACGCAACGCGACCATCGCTTCTCTCTTTACAAGCTCAGGCATCGGCATCGATATCGAAAAAATAAAAACCGAACGTAAAAGCAGCTATATAGGCCGGCCGCAGATTGCCGAAGCCCTTGTGGCGCAGAAAATCGTTAAAACCAAACAGGAAGCCTTTGACCGCTTTCTCGGAAAGGGTAAGCCCTATTACCTGCCTAAGGAATGCCTGTCTTTTGAGCGCGCGCTCGAGGTAATCCGGCAAGCAGGCGGGGTTGCTGTTGTCGCGCATCCTTATTCGCTCTTCGTCAGCAAGCCGAAACTGGCGTCTCTGATGGATGAGTGGAAAGAACGAGGCGTGCAGGGTATTGAGGCATATCACCCAGCAGCAAAGCCTGGTCCGTGCAGAACGCTTGAGCTGATGGCCCGAGAACGAGGCTTTGCTGTGACCGCCGGCTCCGATTACCATAATCCCGGCAAGCCGCTGTGCGGCATCGGAAGAACCAGCGGCAATGTCCCGATTAACGACGAATTCTATCAGGAGCTTTTACCGCTCTTCTCCTGGACGTCGTCAGCCAACTGATCCTGCATTTCGTACAATTCCACCGCTGAGAAAAAGATGATGAGAATCAGCGGTCCGAGAATGAGACCGTTGAAACCAAACAAGCTCAATCCTCCGACAATCGCGAAAAAAATCAGCAAAGGATGAATTGAGAGGCGGTTTCCCAAAACCATGGGGCGCAGGAAATTGTCGACAAAGGAGATGAAAAAGCCGGCGCACAGCAGGAAGAGCACCGCCTTGCCGATACTTCCGGTCAGACCGAGATAGAGCACCAGCGGTCCCCAGACAAGGCCTGTTCCCACCATCGGTATGAACGACGAAATGGCGGTTAGGAAAGCAAGGACCAGGGGACTTTTGAATTTAAAGGCCAGCGCAAGGATAAACATGGCAAAGGCCTGATACAGGGCGACGAGGAAAAAGCCCAGCACCAGGTGCTTGCCGCTTTCGCGCAGCTTTTTCATGAACATGGCTGTATAGCTTTTTTCGATGGGGATCGCCGATACGACGATGTCGAAGAGGGCTTTTCCATCCATCAGCAAAAAATACAGAGTAAATACCATGAACGCCAGGGTAATCAGCAAGCCGACTGAATTTTTCAGCAATGTTCCGGACAGTCCGATAATCCTGCTGGAGCTGTTGGTGAGAAAAACTTTGAGCTCATGGACGACATTGATGGAGCTGAGGTCGATGGTTCCGCCTGAGACCCGGAACAGAAAACCGCCGACGGGACTGGTTGCCGACAGAGAGACAATATCGGGATGGCTTTCGGCAAACCGTATGAGATTGCCCGCAAGATCTACAACCTGCCGCAGAAGCGATATGAAGAGATAGATAAAGGGAACGACAAGAATGAAAACTCCCAGAAAGGCGAAAAGACCGGCTGTAATGGTTTTAGCGAGCGGGCGTTTTCTGGCGGAGCTGTTTTTCTGCCCCATTCCGCCGGCCAATTTTTCAAAAAGGGGTTCGAGAAAGGCATAGAGCAGCCCAGACCAGATAATGACGGTTAGAAATGGATAGAAAAGCCGCGCTACCAGCAAAAAGAGCGCCAGAAAGAAAATGAGGAACACTTGCTTTTTAGTGTCGGTTTTATTCATGGTGACAGGATACCGTGAGAACATGCTTTTGTCGAGAAGCCGTCACGGACTTACCGAGTCCGGCGTTTTTCGATAAAATGACGAAAAAGGAGCGTTCCTGATGGGCGAACTGTACATTGTCGGAACACCGATCGGCAATCTCGAGGATATCACGCTGAGGGCCTTGGAGACGCTGAAAAAGGTTGACTATATAGCCTGCGAAGACACCCGCCAGACTTTGAAACTGCTGTCGCATTACAATATCCATAAACCCCTAGTCTCCTGCCATGCCAATGACGAGCTCAAAGCAAGCAGGAAGATCGTATCGCTGCTGGCGGGCGGGGCCTCGGTCGCTTACTGCTCCGATGCCGGCACCCCTGGGCTCTCCGATCCCGGCGCCGTCCTTGCACGCGAAGTTCGGCGGGAAGGGTACCGCGTTGTCCCCATCCCAGGACCCTCTGCCTTCGCGGCACTTATCAGCGTTGCCGGTTTTGGCGGCCGTTCCGTGCTTTTTGACGGTTTCCCGAGTCCCAAAGCCTCCCGGCGGAAAACCCGGCTCGCTGAACTGCTTGCCCGGGAAGAAGCATTTGTTCTTTATGAGTCGCCTTACAGAATCGCTAAATTGATGCGCGAACTGGCTCTTCTTGCACCTGAACGCGAGGTTTGCATCGGTCGGGAAATGACCAAACTGCATGAAGATATACGCACCGGAACGGCCTGTGAACTGGCAGCGCTGTTTGAGGCTGAATCAAGCGGCACTTCTTTGCAGGAAAGTCCAATACCTGCGCGGGGCGAGTTTGCCATTCTCGTTTCAGGACGCGAAAACCAGGCTGGTCCACCTAAGGATGAATGCAGCCAGGGCCTGGACTGAGAGGACACATCTGGATGATGAATATTGCCCGCTTGAAAAACCTGCACGGCATCGCGCGACTCAGGAAAATCGCCCTGATGCTCAGCCAGATCGAACATGAGATTGCCTGCAGTGAGGCGCAGCCTGAGATTTTAAATCTGCTGCATCAAGCCGGGCTGATCGCAGATTTTCTTGAAGCGAGCGGAGAGAGCGCGCCTGAGCTCCTGCTGGCGGCCAGACAGTTCAAGGCTTCCGCGGGAAACGCACAGACTCCGAACTTTGATCTATGCTTCAGAGCACTGAACAATTTTCGCCACACGGCAATGCGCGGCGCGGGGCAGGCTCCGGCAGACTGGGATTTTTGGGATTATCGGGGAACCAGCGCAGAACAGGTCAGAGACGAACGCTTTTTTTATCCAGGCTTGAAGGTTTATCTCGAGGATATTCGCTCGCCGTTCAATGTCGGCACCATCTTCCG
>CAZZJJ010000158.1:0-4236 GCA_964654405.1 uncultured Treponemataceae bacterium | reverse complement strand
TTCACAAACCGAAGCGAGTCTTTGGCCTGCAGGGCAAGGTCATACCTGCCTTCCAATACGGCCCGCGGTGAGAAGGTATGGTATTCCAGCGTCCCATCAACCTTGAGCCGGGTTAGCTCCGCATAATCAAGATTGGTTTCTTCCAGAATCTGCTCGGCTGTGACCACCGAGGAGAGTTTTAAGCTCGGTGTCCGCGCGTAGGGCCCCTGGTAGCGGATGGTCCCGCTCACCTGCACGACTTCAAGGAAGGCTCCCAAGTCTGTCTCTATGCCGGTGCCTGCGGTTGCTGGGGCTGCGGCGGCGCCTTGAGTGCTCGCCGGAGCGCTTGTGCTCGCCTGAGCCGTTGCTCCCGGAGCGGCAGCCGCTGTGGCTGCAGCGCCTTCTTGAACTCCGGTGCCCGCAGTCGGCGCACCGGCTGTGCCAGCGCTTTCCGTTCCTGCTGTCCCCGCTTCCTGCGCTCCCGCTTTCCCGACCGTCAGCACCGCGGTTGTACTAAACAGCCGCACCCGGTCACGAGCTTTCAATTCTGTATCATATGCCCCCTGCTCCACTTCCCGCAGCGCAAAGGTCACATATTCATTCTTGCCGCCAGCCATGGGCCGCACAATCTCCGCATACACCCGGTTCGTCTCAAGCTTCGGTTTGGCAAGGCTTAATAGCTCAGCAAGCTTCATCCCCGCTTTCCACGCGTACACGCCGCCAAACTCAACCGGCCCTTCCACAACGACTGAGTCCACAAACCGGTCCACATCGAGCTGGGCAGGCTTATACCCCACCTTCACCAGCCGGATCACATCGCGGGGTCCAAGAGCTAGGTCATACTTTCCACTGATAACTTCTCCCGGCCGGAAGGTCAGATATTCATTCTTCCCGTCTTTCCTGAGCCGGATTATCTCGGCATAGTTTTCATTCGTATCGAGCAAGAGCTGGTCGCCGGTCAAAACCGCAGAAAGCTTCATCCCGGGTTGGAGCGCGTACACCTCAGGCCGCGCTACCGCTCCCGTCAGCTGCACTACTTCGGGGAATTTTTCAAAATCATGAGGACCTGCGAGATCGGCACGCTTTAGAAACCGCACCTGATCGAGACGAGACAAAACCCTGTCGGTTTTTCCAAGCAGAACGTCTTTGGGCGAAAAAGCGGCATATTCTTCTATACCATCTGCGTTCCTTGTCACGATTTCCGCATAATCACGGCTTGCGTCGAGGGTCAATTCGTTTTCAGCCATCAAAGCTGAAAGCTTCATGCTCGGCTTGTACAGGTAGAAACCAGGATATTTGACCTGCCCCGAAACAATGATGGTGTTCGGGAACCGATTCATTTCAGCATCGATGGTTGTGTCATCATAGCGATACAGCACAACCCGGTCGAATTCCGCAAGGGGGATATCAGCGCCGGACAGGACATCTTGCGGCGCAAAGGTAAAGGATCTATCACGGCCGGACGTGTCAGTCCGATAGACGCGGCCGTAGAAGAGATTGGTTTCCGGCATCAGCTGTGCTTTAGCAAGCGCGGCAGCAAGAGACTTTGTACCCGCAGCCTCAAATTTCCCCGGATATTTTACGGATCCCTGAATCTGAACAAAGCCTATCAGAAGATTGGCCGATGAACCGACAAAGAGAAAATCGCCGTCAGCAGCTGACTGTGAAGCGAATGCCGGATCAGCAAAATCGCCCGAAGCAATGCTCCTGCCAGATTCCAGGAATCTGACCCGGGTCATCGTGCTGGTTCGAGATGAAGGAAGCAGGCCGCCAGCAAGGGAAACAACCGCCGCCAGCTGTGTATCTTTGGTCAGCTCGTAAATACCGGGACGCTTGACATCTCCGGCGACAGCTGCCACCGGGCCGATGGCTGGAATATAGATTGCATCACCTTCACGCACGCGCAGATCGATTGGAGTGCCGTTTATCAAGCTGTCATAGAAATCGACAGGGATCGTGACCGTTTTGCCGTCTACTTTCCGAGTTACTACCACGGATCGAAGACTTCCCGTCCGGCTGATGCCGCCTGCACGGGAGAGAACGGTCAGCAGGGTATCAGCGCCGGTCGCCAGCACGGTCCCGGGATTCTGTACATACCCGGATACGAAGACCGGGAACTGCCGGAGACTGGCAAGGGTCAGGCTCATCTCAAGGCGCTTATACCGCCTGTCAAGATTGGCTTTGATGACCGAACGAAGACTGCCAAGGCTCTGCCCCATGGCGGAAATCTGCCCGGCAGGCTGGAAAAAGATGGCGCCATTTCGATCGACCGTCAGAGAATAGGTGGATGAAACTTCTTTTATATCAACTGCGTCTCCCCAGAGATATAAGACAAGATTGTCTCCAGGGCCGAGGATATAATCATCTCCAATGGAGGCAAGCGATGGTACGGTTGGTTTGTCAAAGAATGAATAGCCAAATTGCGTCAATATTTGCGATTTGCCGCTGACCGCCTCGGCCTGCGACGAAAACATGGATTCGATTGGCGATATTGGCAGACTGACCGCAGCGGCAGCGACCGTTGGCTGCGCAGGCTGCTTTTCGGTTCCTTGCGACACTTGCAGTGAGTTGACAACTGGCTGAGTCGGTGCAGCTGCTGGAGCTCCTGCAGCCGCGCCCTGTCCCGCAAGCATTTGTGCCAGGGCAGCCTGATCAGGTGTCTGTGCACTCGGCACTGTCAGGGCAGCAAAGACAAATCCAAGGATCAACGCAAGACTTGCAATCTTTCTGTTTTGTATCTGCATTCAATCAACTCCAGGTTTTTTTATTCATGCTGGGTCGCATGGGCCAATTTTGCGTAGTAATAGTACTACATATCACATTATCAGGAAAGACAGCGAAGGTATCAGCAGAAAACGAACCAAACAGGATGGTGCGAATCCGCGTTTACCACGAGCGTACTGGAACTGTCTTTGAAAAGTATTGGCAGAGCTCCATCACATTCAGCAGCAAGCATGCCTGTATTGCCCTAGCTGTCCGCCGGCGAGGATGACGGCGTAGCGATGTGAAGTTGTTGTGTTCATAGCGTTCCCTAAAAATTTTTCAAATAGCGAAGTCAGCATGCAAGGGGACAGCGCTTACCCGCTCTGCAAGAGAGTAGGTTTTTGTTCCGGGATAGATGACGAAAAGGCTGTCGAGGTGCAAATCCTCAAAGGCGACCTTCATTGAGCGGGTCCAGGTCGGAGCCTGGTTCAATTTCATTTCGAATCCGTATCGCTTATTCTTGTAGAGCAGGAGAAGATCCAATTCGGCTCCCCCGTGGGTGGCATAGAAATAGGGTTGAGCTCCCGGGAAACGGTCAAGTATGGTCTCAATCGCATATCCTTCCCAGGAAGCGCCTGCAGCAGGATGCGACAAGAGTGTATCCATATCGAGGACTTCCAGCAGTGCATGCAGAATGCCGCTATCCCGAATGTAGACTTTAGGCGCTTTCACAAGGCGCTTGCCGAGGTTTTCATACCACGGAGGCAGGGTTCGAATCAGGAATGTCCCTTCGAGGATTTCCAGATAGTGATGTACAGTTTTATCGCTTATGCCGAGCGATCTGGCCAGCACTGATCCATTCCAGACCTGTCCATGGTAATGCGCGAGCATGGTCCAGAATCTGGACAGGGCAGAAGCCGGAATGCGTATGCCCAGCTGGGGAACATCGCGCTCGAGAAAGGTTCGGATGAATGCCTTTCTCCAGGCAAAACTCGATGCATCGGAATCCGCGAGCCATGAGCGGGGAAATCCACCGCGAAGCCAGCGTTGCTGCCATGCCTTGTTTCCTACTTCTTCAAGCGAAAAGCCCTGCATATCGACAAAGCTCGTTCTTCCTGCGAGGGTTTCGGACACACCGCGCACGAGCGCAGGAGAGGCGCTCCCCAGAAGAAGGAATCGGGCTGTATTGTCGGGCTTGTCGACCAGCACGCGGAGGACCGGAAAAAGCTCCGGCCTGCGCTGGACTTCATCGATGATGACCAATCCCTGCCTGCCGTCAAGGGCAAGCATGGGATTTGCCAGCGCTGCTTCATCAGCGGGGTCTTCGAGATCAAAAAAAGCACTCTGGCTGCTGTGCGCGATGAGCCGCGCGATGGTTGTCTTGCCGCATTGGCGAGGTCCGAGCAGGGTAACGATCGGAGCAACGGCAAAGGCTTGTTCGATGCGCTCCTGCAGGATGGGACGCGGAATGATGGCAGACATGACATGATAATAAAGCTTGAAATTTCGGATGTCAACTCCGAAATTTCAAGAAAAACCAAACTAGGTGCGCTT
>CAZZJJ010000157.1:0-4274 GCA_964654405.1 uncultured Treponemataceae bacterium | reverse complement strand
AGAAATCATGAAGCGTTATCCGGAGCTGGATATTCACGGCCTCGCCTTCAGAATCGGTTATGGAGAGGGTGACAAGCGGACAGCGGTTGTGGATGCGCTGAAAGTTGGGCATAGTTCCAATCTGCCTGCTTCTTCGGGCAACTCGGAGCAAGCGGAGCCGGAAAGCCAGGCTGCTGAAATGCAACATGAAGCGGAACCGCCGCATGAGACCGCTCAGCTTGAAAGATCAGAGGGAGAATCAGCAGGAAAATCTGAGGAAAAATCCAAGCTGCCTGGCTTTTTATTGAAAAAATTCGACCATATCCGGAAAAATATCGAGAAACGCTGACCCGAACCTGTTGATAAGCGATTGACCAAATACCTGCCAAGGATTTATACTCACGCACCTGCGCGAGTTATGCTTGCGCGTTAATTTGAAAAGACCGGCGTCAGGTACACCGCAGCGCCAGTTGCGCAGCGGCGCCATCTGCGCCGTCGCTCATAAAATAAGGAGCAAGATGCCATGAAGCGCACCTACCAACCCAGCAAGACCAAGAGAAACCGGAAATTCGGCTTCCGCGCCCGCATGAGTACCAAGGGCGGACGCCTGGTACTGAAGAGAAGAAGAGCAAAAGGTCGGCTCAAGCTGAGCGTCGCAGACGAAAACAAGAAATATTGACGGATTGGTCCTGAAAAGGCATGAATTGGGTTTCCCGAAAGCGGAGAAGCTTCGGGAAAAATCAGACATCGACCGGTTATTCCGCACTGGCGCCCGGTTTTCTTGCAAGGGGATGGCTTTGCGAGTCGCGAAGAACGCTCTTGGCAAAAACCGGGCAGTTTTTGTTCCTGTACGGTCATTTCGCGGCTCGGTAGAGAGAAATCGAGCCAAGAGGGTGGCCCGCGAAGTCTGGCGCCTGAACAAGGCAAGTGTCGTGCAAGGTTACGATCTTGCCTTTGTTCTGTATCCGGACACGGTCGGTTTTGAGGAAGTCCGGTCAAACATGCTTTTTCTCCTCCGTAAGGCAGGCTTGTTTCGATGAAACTGCTGAAAACCATCGTTTCTTTTCCCTTTCTCCTCATTATTAAAATCTATCAAGTCGCCATTTCTCCGCTTTTCCCGCCTTCATGCAGGTTTTATCCTACCTGCTCGGCATATTCTTTCGAGGCTATTTCGAAATATGGTCCAATCAAAGGCGGAGTTCTCTCAGTAAAAAGGATTTTACGCTGTCATCCAGGAAACCCAGGAGGCTTTGATCCAGTACCATGAGTATATTTACACCCGGAACAGAATCCAAAGAAGAAAGCAGAAGAACAATAATCGCGGTTGTCCTTTCCACCCTGATTGTCGGCGTCGGTTTTATGGTGCAGAATGCACTGTTTCCGCCTGTCCAGCAGACTCAGCCGGTTCAGACAACCCAGACTACTGAAAGCCAGCCAGTCGCAGCACCCCAGTCGAGCGTCCAGCCGGCAGCCGTGCCAGCCATTTCCGCGCAGACAGCGGAGCCCGCACCGGTCGCCCAGGCTACTTACAAGATCGAAACAAACCTCCTGAAGGTCGAACTGACCAACGCGGGAGGCGATATTGTTTCGCTCAAGCTGAAAAAACACAAAGATAACAAGGACTTTGTCGACCTGATTGTCCCGGGAGCTTCGGGGGCAAAGGGGTTGTCGCTGTCTTTCGGCGGAGCTGACGCACCGGTCATTTCCGATTTTATGAAGGCTGAGTGGCTCGATGCGGAACGCCGTACCATCGCGTTTACCAGAACATTCATGGCCAAATCAGCCGATTCCGATGAGCTGGTACCCTTTACTTACAAGAAGGTGTTCTCGTTCAGAGATGATGAATACATGTTCGGACTGGCAGTTACCCTGGAAAATTCGACAAACAAGGCTGTTCCGCTGAATGTGAATGGCGTTGCCTACACCTTGCAGATGGGACCGCAGATCGGACCGCGGTTCGACCAGCTGCCCAAGAACGCTGATTACCGCAAATATATAATGGAAGTGAACGGTAAGAAAAAGATTGAAATGCCGAAGCCGAATACCATGCAGGTTATCAAGGAACAGCCAAGCTGGGCTGCTATGGCCGGGAAGTACTTCGCTTTTATTGGCATTCCGCAGGCTCCGTTCGCGACATTCAGCTTCTATCAGGGACAGGATCCGGACATCAATCAGACAAATACGATGTTCATTTCTCGGCCTGCCATCACGGCTTCAGTGCAGACGGACACCTATTACTTCTATTTCGGGCCGAAAACCTCAACAGAACTGGCAAAATATGAATATTCCGACAAAAATTCCTTCGGTCTGGCCTCCATGAAGCTTGAGGACGCGACAGAACGGTCGAATATTTTAGGCTGGCTCGAGGCGATCCTGAAGTTCATGCTGAATATCTTCTATAAGATTATCCCGAATTATGGTATTGCTATCATTCTGGTGACGATTGTCATCAAGATCATTTTCTTCCCGCTGACCAAGAAAGGTTCCATTTCCACGGCAAAAATGCAGGAACTGCAGCCGAAGGTCGCTGAACTGCAGGCCAAGTACAAATCGAACCCGCAGAAGCTGAATCAGGAGATGGCGGAATTTTACAAGCGTGAAAACTACAACCCCATGTCCGGCTGTCTGCCCATGCTGATCCAGTTCCCGCTTTTTATCGCCATGTACAGCCTTTTTAACAATCATTTTGATTTACGGGGGGCTTCGTTTATTCCCGGATGGATCAGCGACCTCTCGCTGCCGGAAAGCATCCTCAATTTTGGCAGTTTCAGGCTTCCACTCCTTGGCTGGAGCGATTTAAGGGCTTTGCCCATCATTTATCTTGCAAGTCAGCTTTTGTATGGCAAGTTCACCCAGACCCCGCAAAGCGGTCAGAATGCCAGCCAGATGAAGCTGATGATGTACGGTATGCCTATCATGTTCTTCTTCATCCTGTACGATGTGCCGTCAGGCTTGCTCATTTACTGGATTGTCAGCAACGTCCTCACAATTGTTCAGCAGGTTGTCATCAATGACATGCTGAAAAAGCATAAGCTGGCGCTGGCTGAAGCGGGGAACGGCAGTACGGGGACCGCGGCGGCTGGAAATGCCAAATCCGGCAATGGGCAGTCCATGAAAAACGCAGGAAAAACGACCGTGCGCAACGGACCGCAGGAAGGTTTCAGCCAGAAAGTAACCAAGTGGCTCGAAGACAAGGCAAAAGAGGCAGGAGCTGATACTTCCAAGCCGGGCAAACCGGGCGATAAGCCGAAATCAGGCAAAAAGCAGTGAAAAATTCTTTCTAGGAGCTAGAGAAATGATATACGAATTTGAAGGCAAGACTGAACGGGAAGCCATTGAAATGGCTGCCGCGGAGCTTGGCCTGGAAACCGATGAGTTCGATGTTGAAATTGTGGAGAGCCAGGCTGGCGGACTTTTCAAGAAGGGAAAAGTAAAAATAAGGGTTCATGTCAGGGATTCCGCTGGTTCGCCGGGAACCATGGCAGGCGAGCCTGATTCAGCCGCTGGTCTCGACGGGGAGGCTGAAAGCGAAGTTCCCGACCAGCCTGCACGCCGCGAAAAAGCTGTGTCTGACAAGCCGCTTTTGCCAAATGACGAGTTTGAACGGAAAATGATTGAGTGGACAGCCGAAGTGGTAACCAGAATGGGATATCCTGCCAAGGTGACGGTCCTTTTCCGGGAAGAGAAAAAGCTTGGTCTCAAGATCGAGACTGAAAACACAGCCATGGTTATCGGGAAAAAGGGCAAAAACATTGACGCGCTTCAGCTGCTCGCGAATGTTTATGCCGGGAATTTGGGCCGCGATGACCTGAAAATTATTCTGGATTCTGAAAACTATCGTGTCAGGCGGGAAGAATCCCTCGTCAGGATCGCCTATGAGTCTGCGGAGCAGGTCAGAAGAACCGGCCGCTCGATTCTGCTTGAACCGATGAACCCCTTTGAGCGCAGAATCATACATACGACGCTCAATGACATTGTCGATATCGAAACCAAGAGCGAAGGCGAGGGGCTTTACAAACAAGTCCGCGTCACCTTCCGGGGCAGAAAATAGCGGGGACAGGCAATTTCTGTTGATTACATAAAGGAAACTTGCAAGGCCGGCTGATAATAAAAGCGCCGGCCTTTTTTATTAATTCGATTAGATAATTAAATATCCATATAAGCCGGTTTATCATAGACAATATAAAGAATTATTTATTCTAATGCTTGACCGTTTTCAGAATATCGGGTTAGTATTCACCAATATCCCACCCATTCATCGTGCTCATTCTGCAGATAATTGTGGAGCACGTACG